>JADGRM010000134.1 GCA_017880945.1 Gallionella sp.
CCAAAAGGCTTTGCATAGCCATCTGACTAAGTTGGCAAACTACGCCAACATAAGTCATTGGTTAACGGTGACATAAGCCGCTGGTTAAGCCCGACTTACGGATTGTTTTACCTTTGAAATGGAAATGGAATAAAAAGAGCCGCAGCAGCGGCTCATTTTCATTGTAAAGATCAAAATCAGGCGAGCGCTTTGATGATGTCCTCGACCACTTTCTTCGCGTCGCCAAACACCATCATGGTCTTGTCCAAGTAGAACAGGTCATTGTCCAGCCCGGCGTAACCGGTAGCCATACTGCGCTTCACCACCAGCACGGTGCGCGCCTTGTATGCTTCGAGAATCGGCATGCCGTAGATCGGGCTGGATTTGTCATTCTTGGCGGCAGGGTTCACCACGTCGTTCGCGCCGATCACCAGCACCACGTCGGTGTCGCCGAATTCGTTGTTGATCTCGTCCATTTCAACTACCTGTTCGTAAGGCACTTCCGCCTCGGCCAGCAACACGTTCATGTGCCCCGGCATACGACCGGCCACCGGATGGATCGCGTAGCGTACCTTCACGCCTTTTTCTGTGAGCAGTTTGGACATTTCGTTGATGGCGTGTTGCGCGCGCGCCACGGCCAGACCATAACCCGGCACGATGATCACGCTGTCGGCATTGCCCATCAGGAATGCCGCATCGTCCGCACTGCCGCTGCGATAGGTCTTCTGCTCCCCGTCACCCTGATCTGCCGCAGCAGCCTCGCCGCCGAAGCCGCCGAGGATCACGCTGAAGAACGAGCGGTTCATCGCCTTGCACATGATGTAGGACAGGATCGCACCTGAGCTGCCGACCAGCGAACCGGCGATGATCAGCATGTTGTTGTTCAGCGTGAAGCCGATACCCGCCGCAGCCCAACCTGAATAGGAGTTCAGCATCGATATCACCACCGGCATGTCCGCGCCGCCAATCGGCATGATCAGCAGCACGCCGATCAGCATCGCAATGGCGGTCATGATCAGGAACGGTGGCCAGCTCTGCGTGAAGAAGAACGTGATGCCGAAGCCGAGCATCAGCACGCCGAGCAGCAGGTTGAGCCAGTGCTGGCCCGCAAAGCGCAGCGGCTTGCTGCCCAGCTTGCCGGACAGTTTGCCGAACGCGATGATGGAACCGGTGAAGGTGATCGCACCGACGAACGTGCCGATGAACAATTCGATGCGGTTGCTGGCGTGCAGGGTCGCACCGATGCCGTAGGCGAGCGGATTATTGAACGCAGCCATCGCGATCAGCACCGCAGCCAGACCGACCAGCGAGTGCATTGCCGCGACCAGTTCGGGCATCGCAGTCATCTGGATACGCCGGGCGACCAGCGCGCCGATGGCACCACCCGCGGCAATCGCAATCAGGATGTACATCAGGTTGTGGGTGACAGTGAGGGTGGTCAGCACGGCGATCGCCATGCCGACCATACCGAACATATTCCCGCGCCGTGCCGAAACCGGCGAGCTTAAGCCCTTCAGGGCGAGAATGAACAAGACCGCAGCGGTCAGATAGGCGAGTGCAACAGAATTTGCCGACATTATTTTTTTCCTTAACTCTAAAATTCCTTAACGCCACGCAGGTCGGGCTACGCCCGACATGGTGGGCTTTGCCCGCCCTACTTTTTCTTTTTGAACATATCCAGCATGCGCTGTGTGACGAGAAAGCCGCCGAACACATTCACTGCTGCAAGCGTCACGGCAATCAGGCCCAGCACCGTGCCAATATCGAGTTTCTCGGGTCCCGCCGCGAGCATCGCACCGACGATGATGATGCCGGAGATGGCGTTGGTGACCGCCATCAGCGGGGTATGCAAAGCGGGCGTGACGTTCCATACCACGTGATAACCGATAAAGATCGCCAGCACGAATACGGTCAGATTCAGAACAAATGGATCAACTGCACCAGTCATGATTTTTCTCCGTTAATTATTTTGCGGCCGGGGCGAATGCCGCGCCGCCCTTGCACAGCAATGTTCCGGCGATGATATCGTCTTCCAGATTGATGTTCATCGCGCCGGTCTTGTCGCACAGCAGATTGAGAAAGTTGAGCAGGTTGCGCGAATAAAACGCGCTGGCATCGGTCGCCACCAGGCCTGGCAGATTGGCTTCGCCGACGATGGTGACGCCATGCTTGACCACGGTCTTGCCAAGCTCTGACAGCGGGCAGTTGCCTCCCGCTTCGACCGCCATATCCACCACCACAGAACCGGGTTTCATCAGCTTCACCGTGTCCTCATGCAACAGCACGGGTGCCGGACGGCCCGGGATCAGCGCGGTGGTGATGATGATGTCGGCCTGCCTGGCGCGTTCCGCCACCAGCACGGCCTGTCGCTGCATCCATGAAGCCGGCATCGGGCGCGCATAGCCGCCCACGCCCTTTGCGATCTCGCGCTCTTCATCGGTCTCGAACGGCACATCGATGAACTTGGCACCCAGCGATTCGACCTGTTCCTTGGCGGCGGGACGCACGTCGGACGCTTCGACTACCGCACCCAGACGCTTGGCCGTGGCGATCGCCTGCAAGCCCGCCACGCCCACACCAAGGATCAGCACGCGCGCGGCTTTCACCGTTCCGGCCGCGGTCATCAACATCGGCATGAAACGCTGATACAGATTCGCGCCCACGAGCACCGCCTTGTATCCGCCGATGTTGGCCTGCGAGGACAGCACGTCCATCGCCTGCGCACGCGAAGTGCGCGGCAATTTTTCCATCGCGAAAGCAATGATGCCCTGCTGGGTATAAGCCGCGACCTGTTCGGCCAGATGCGGCGCGAGCAGCCCGATCAACACCGTATCGCGCGGCAATTTCGCCAGTTCATCCGCAGTGGGTGCCTTGACCTTCAGCACGATCTGCGACTGTGCATACAAACTGGCTGCATCGACCAGAGTCGCGCCCGCCGCCTGAAATTCCGCATCAGGTATATGCGCACCGGTGCCGGCCCCGCTTTGCACCATCACCGTGTGGCCGGATGCCAGCATCTTCTTCACCGTTTCCGGTGTCGCCGCAACACGAGTTTCGCCTGCGCGCGTCTCCGCAGGAATGCCTATACGCATGAATTTCTCCTAATTTCTTTCGTGGAATTTTTTTGATGCCTGGATTTTGATGCCTGGATTTGGATATTGCCCAAAACAGATTTTTGGCGCGTATGATTATACCTGTACTGCGCTGATAGTGACTATGTAACCTGCATCCAACCTGAAAAGTTCAGGTTTCATTATTACCCATTCTCGACCATCCAGCAATCAGGAAAACCAGCGCAGGAAGGCTGCAGAGCCCAGGGCGACAACCCCGATTGCGAACGAAAGGCGCCAGACAAGAAGCTGCTTGTTCGGGGCCCATCCCGAATGCAACTTTACATAGGTGACAGCTACAATAAATCCAACGAGGGCGCAGATTATCTTGACCAGCAGCGCATCCACCGCTATGCCATGAATATCCGGCAGATGGCCTTCAAAATAAAAAGTTGTAATGCCGAACAGCGATCCACTGGCCGCTTGCACTGCCCAAGCCATGGCCAAGAGCAATGCAAGCCGGTGCTGAACCGCCGCATTGCCACGGACGAGCCAAAGGGCCGATGCGGCAGTGCCTACCACGGTTACAGCACCAAAGTTATGTATTACCTGGATGAGTGCATAAATAAGATTCTGCACGTCCGCAATAATTATTTAACCGTGGCTGTCACAGAACCCTGCACTCCGGTCATGGCATGGCTGGACGTCGCCTCTTTCACCACGATGGTATGTTTGCCGGGCGACAGTTTCGGCAATTCCATGCTGCATGGGCAATGGCTGACATCACGGAAAACGATAGGAGCCTGATCATCGACATAAATATGGACGTGATTACCATTGGGACCCAAACGGACGTTGAAATCCAGTTTATTCCCGGTGGCACTCTGCAGGACCGCATTGTCTGCCGGTGAGGTGATGGTGATCGAACCTGCGGAATCGGCTGCCCAAACCGAACCAGTTAAAGCAACCAAGGCTAAACCAATGAACAAATTCTTGAACTGTTTCATGAAAATCTCCTTAACTAAAATAGATTGGAATAAACACGAGTAATATAGTCAACTACGGGAGCAAATTAGCATCCTTTCCGCAAGAAAGTCAAGCCGCTTTCGTGATACTTTGTAGCGAATTTAGCCAATAAATAAAGCTTTGGGAGTGTAATGAGGATTCATTAACTCAGATACCGGCAACCATAATGAATGGGGAGTTACTGACATGGCCATGCGCCAATCCCATCCGGAGGCAATACGCTATCGCCAGACCAAATTCACTGTCAGGACGAGAACCAGTAATTTCTGTCGATGTATGGAGGCTGCCCGGGTACGCTATCCGGTTGTCAGGATGACAGCCACACTGGTCGCCACTACGACCCAAGCGGTCTTCACATTAGTGTCATATGTAAAGGCAGCAACCAGTGTATGAAGCTCCCGTGACCTGCCATCCGCCAGCCATCCCTTGATACGATTAGCGCTTGTAAATTCCCGCGCAGACGATGTCATCACCAGTCTTTTCGCAATAGGCTTCTTTCGGCAATGCCTTTCTGGTTGTCGGATCGGTGAATTTGTAATCCTGCCAGAACTTGCCTTTGCTCTTGGCCAATTCCACACGTTCCTTGACGAATTCCTTGCCATCCGGATCCTTCATCTCGATCAGATCTTTGCCGACCATCTTGTTGTTTGCGCCATGTGCCATCACCTTGCCCGTCATGTCGTAGACGACTGCATAGAGGTCGCGATCATTGTATTTGGGATCCTTGGCCGTAATTTCCGCCAGCGTTTTGGCTCGATTCGTTTTAAGAGCCGCTACTGCTTTCACTACCATGGCTTCGGCTTCTTTTTTTGTGGCAAATTGTTCCTTTGCGAAAGATGACACCGATAGAAAGAACGCGAGAATTGATACCCACAGAATTGCACTTTTCATAACCTTTTCCCCTAAAGTTTACTTCCCCGGCTGATTGCCGGTGTTTACAATAACACCCTTCACAACTTTTTTGAAACATTCATCCTATACATCGCGCCGCAAAGAGATTGCGGCTTCTCCGCTATAATTCCGCCTCATATTAACGCTGCTCCTATCCCATGCCTGTCATCCGGCTATTGCCCGACCTGCTCATCAACCAAATCGCCGCCGGTGAAGTGATCGAGCGTCCCGCTGCAGCCCTGAAGGAATTGCTGGAGAACAGCCTCGATGCAGGTGCGACGGACATCGCGGTGCAATTGGAGGGCGGTGGTATCAAGCTGTTGCGCGTGCGCGACAACGGCAAGGGCATCGCCAAAGATGAACTGCCACTGGCATTGATGCGCCACGCCACCAGCAAGATCGCCTCGCTGGATGATCTGCAAAAGGTGGCCAGCATGGGCTTTCGCGGCGAAGCTTTGGCGAGCATGGCGGCGGTGGCGCAACTCACCCTGACCAGCCATACCGAAGCCGATGCTCACGGATGGAAAGTGGAGGCAATCGACGGCCGACTCAGCGAATCTGCTCCTGCCAGCCAAGCGCAAGGTACTACGGTGGAAATACGCGAGATGTATTTCAACACCCCGGCGCGGCGCAAGTTCCTGAAATCCGAAGCCACCGAATTCGCCTGGTGTGAAGAAGCCTTCAAACGAATCGCGCTGTCGCGTCCCGATGTCGCCTTTTCGCTGCAACACAACGGACGCACCAACTGGCAATTACCCGCCCTGCGGGGAGATCAAGCCGCGCTGAAACGCGTCGCGGCACTGCTCGGCGACGAGTTCGGACACGCCGCCGTGCCGGTCTCGCGCAGCGCGGCGAACTTGTCGCTGCAAGGCCTGGCGGCGCTGCCCGCCTATTCGCGCGCCAGCCGCGATGCTCAATATTTTTTCGTCAATGGCCGCTTCGTGCGCGACAAGGTCGCCAGCCATGCGCTACGCCAGGCCTATCAGGACATCCTGCATCACCAGCGCCATCCTGCCTACGTGCTGTTTCTCGAGCTGCCGCCGGAACAAGTGGACGTGAACGTGCATCCCGCCAAGAGCGAAGTGCGCTTCCGCGAGAGCCAGGGGATACATCAATTCATTTTCCA
>JADGRM010000135.1 GCA_017880945.1 Gallionella sp.
GTTTCGCATTTGGCGTGGTGTTTGCGGTGGATGGATGCCCATTCCTTGGTCACTGTGCCGGTAGTCAGCCACAACCAGAAGCGGAAGAAATGACTGGCGACCGGGTGCAATTCCAGTGCGCGATGCGCCTGGTGGCGGTGTAAAAAAATGGTCACCGAAGCGATGGTGATATGTGTGAGTGCCAGTGCGGTGAGCACATAGCTCCACCAGGGTAAATTTGAAAACATGACTTCTCCTCAAAGGAACTTCCAAGCGCAATCAGATACAGTTGCAACGATACTGCTATTTTACAGAATAGCACGCATCGTTGAAGATTAAATTCGCTCCAATACCGCCGCGAAAAAACCATCTGTATTATGTATATGGGGACGAAGTTCAAGATAATCAAGCGCTTCCAGCGTGATTTTTTGTTGTTGCAATACTTCGCCGGCCGGGCGCAGCACGAAGTCGGGATGGGCGGCGAGGAAGGCTTGCACGATGTGCTGGTTCTCCTCCGGCAGGAAGCTGCATGTCGCGTACACCAGACGCCCGCCTTTTTTCAGCAGTCGACTGGCGGAGGCGAGGATGGCGGCTTGTAGATGGGTGTATGCCTCGATGCTGCCGGGCGACTGGCGGAACTTCAGATCCGGGCTGCGCCGCAACGTGCCCAGGCCGCTGCAAGGAGCGTCCACCAGCACGCGGTCAATCTTGCCGGCCAGACGTTTAACCTTGAGGTCGTTCTCGTGCGCGATGAGCATAGGCTGGATATTGCTGGCACCGGAGCGTTTCAGACGCGGCTTGAGATTGGCGAGGCGTTTTTCCGAAACGTCCATTGCGTACAAACGGCCTTGCGAGTTCATCATCGCGGACAGCATCAGCGTCTTGCCGCCCGCGCCGGCACAGAAATCCACCACCATGTCGTTGCGTTTGGGCGCGAGCAGGAAGCCGAGCAACTGGCTGCCTTCGTCCTGTACTTCTATCTTGCCCTCGGTGAACAGCGCGTCGCGATTGAGCGGGATCTTTTCCTTGAGGCGGATACCGATGGGTGAGTAGGGCGTGGCGGTGGCTGCGATATTTTTTTCGTGCAATTGCTGCAACACGTCCTCGCGTTTGGCCAGCAGGGTGTTGACGCGAATATCCAGCGGTGCGCCTTGCTGCATGGACTTTCCTATCGCGAGGATGTCTCCATCAGAATAGGCGGAACGCATCTTTTCCACCAGCCATTCCGGCAATTCGGCTTGCACTGACAAGGGCAGATCCTCGATTTTCACGCCCTTAACGGTGGCGAGCCACTCCTTTTCACCTAGCTTCAACACCGGCTCGAGTTCGCGCAGATTGTAGCCGCCGAATCTGATCATGTGGGCGAGTGCCATGCGGCGCGGTGTCGCATTTTCGGCGCAGGCATGCTCCAGCAACAGGCGGTGGCGCAACACGCCGAACACGGTCTCGGCGACCAATTCGCGTTCGTTGGAGCCGATGCGTTCGTCCTTGAAGAAATAGCGCAGAGTGGTGTCGGCAGGATGTGCCAGTGGCAGGATGGCACGCAGTGCCTGGGTGACGAGTTCTAAACGGTATTCGGTTATCAGCATGGAAAAGTTGGCTTTGCAGAATTAGGCGCGCAGTTTAGCAGGGTTGCTGGAGCAATATCCGGCGCGTATCGCTGTTGGGCAGATTACCCGCGCGGGCATTTATTCTTCAGCGGCGCGAATGTCAGCAATCACAAACTCATCGGTCACTTCATCCGAACTATCGATCTGGCGAAATTTAACCGGTAATAGGCGGTATTCGAGTCCCAGCCAGATTTCAAAATAGGCTTCGCCTTGGGCGTGAATTTTGCGCAAATGCAGCGTGCGGCAATTGAATATATGGCTACCATAAAATGCCGGCATGCAACAGCGCAGAAAGTACGATTGAAGGGTGATACGGCTGGCAGGATTGTTAAGGGCCGCGATCACGGCACGAGATCGAATTTGGTCAGTACCTGAGAGAGTTTGTCGCCGTTCGGATCGGTGATGACCATCTTGTATGGGAAATTGGCGTGCTCTGCGGCAAGCCAGATTTCCGTCCGGTTTACACCTTTTTCAGGCACGCTGGCAACGTACTGCGCCTTGAATGTACCGAGCGGAACAGTCACGCTCTGGTCGGGCGTGATGCGGTAATTGTAGACGTCCAACTTGCCGCCGTTGGTCATGTTGAAACTCAGTGAGCTGGCTTTATCCAGCGACAGGAACATGAATTGATACATTGCGCTCAGGCGGTCTTGTGTGCCGTCCGGGAGCGGCAAGACTGTACGCTGTGCCTGTTGAATCAGGGTGAGCTTCCCGGTATTCCAATCAAATTCGGCACGACGATTCTTGCCGCCTTCACCTTCTCGAATATCACTGAAGTTCAGCGGTTTAAGCCCGTGAGCATCTATCAGTCCGTTGCTGCTGAGGACAATCTTTCCCGGTCTGAATACAGCCAGCAAGCCCACGGCACGTGTGGTGCTGATGAGCGTGTAGTGATCTTTGCTGCGTGTAAAAACCTCCTCGATCTGTCCGACATTGATACCGCTTTTGTAAATCTGATAAGTAGCCAGCACGCTGCTCGGCGACGCGGCGAATGAAGAGCCGGCGGCACACAGCATCAAACATGCAAAACATTGGAACGGAAATTTCATCGCTACTCCAGGCCGGGTGAAACAAGCGTAAAACCGGACTGCCTGTGAATCAACAATATGGTTTGTCCTTGCTCATTCAGGACGACCTTATCCTCGCAGAGCCAACGGATGGCTTGTGCATAAATGCGATGTTCTTCGCGCAGCACACGCGCAGCCAGCGTTTGTTCTGTATCGTCACGCAATACCGGCACAGCGGCTTGAATGATGATCGGGCCATGGTCGAGATCGGATGCGACGAAATGCACCGTGCAGCCGTGGATTTTTACCCCGTCGTGCAGGGCGCGCGCATGGGTATTCAGGCCGCCAAAGGCTGGTAATAGCGAAGGGTGGATGTTGATGAGTTTGCCGTGATAACGCTTCACAAACTTTGTGGTGAGAATGCGCATGAAACCGGCAAGCACCACAAAATCAGGTTGATAAATGTCTATGGTTTCGGCTAGCGCGGCATCAAAATTTTCACGATCTGCATAGTCACGGTGTTCGACGACAGCAGTAGCGATGCCATGCGCTTTGGCGATGTCCAGTCCTTGCGCATCGACACGATTGCTGATCACCGCCGCGATACGGCAGGGCAACTTCGCTTCCAGCAGGGCTTGCATGTTGCTGCCGCGACCGGAGATCAGAATGACGATTTTTTTCATTTATTCGTAGGGGCGGGTCTCAGACCCGCCCGTGTTCGGTTGTAATATTCATTGAAGGGCAGGTCGAAGGGCAGGTCTGAGACCTGCCCCTACGCGCCGACCTGCGTCTGTGCTTCGGAACCTTGACGCGCTCGTATCACACCGATAACAGTCGCTGTCTCACCAGATGCATTGAGTTGTTTCAGTGCCGAATTCGCATCCTTCTTGGCCACGATGACCACCATGCCGATGCCGCAGTTGAAGGTGCGATACATCTCCTGTGGTGCCACATTGCCCATTTTCTGCAGCCAGTCGAACAGCGCAGGGGTGTGCCAGGACTTGCCGTCCAGTTGCGCGACCACGTTTTCCGGCAACACGCGCGGCACGTTTTCCAGCAGGCCGCCGCCGGTGATGTGCGCCATGCCTTTGACGGTGAGGGTTTTCATCAGCGCCAGCAGCGGTTTCACGTAAATCCGCGTCGGTGCCATGATCAGATCGGCCAGCGGTTTGCCGTCGAGTTTTTGACTGAGATCGACCTTGTGGGTGCTGATGATCTTGCGCACCAGCGAATAACCGTTGGAATGCGCACCGTTCGAGGCAAGGCCGATCACCACGTCACCCTCCTTGATGTCTTTGCCGCTGATGATGTCGGCTTTTTCCACGACGCCGACCGCGAAGCCTGCCAGGTCGTATTCTCCGGCCGGATACATGCCGGGCATCTCTGCGGTTTCGCCGCCGATCAATGCGCAGCCAGCCTGTTCGCAACCGAAGGCGATACCCTTGATGACCTCAGTGGCGGCATCCACATCCAGCTTGCCGCAGGCAAAGTAATCGAGGAAGAACAACGGCTCGGCGCCTTGCACCAGAATGTCGTTGACGCTCATGCCGACCAGGTCGATGCCCACTGTGTCGTGCCGGTTCAGCTCAAACGCGAGTTTGAGTTTGGTGCCGACGCCGTCGGTGCCGGACACCAGAACCGGTTCGCGGTATTTCTTGGAAATCTCCACCAGCGCGCCGAAGCCGCCGATGCCGTTCAGCACTTCCGGGCGCATCGTGCGTTTGGCAAACGGTTTGATGTTTTCGACGAGGCGGTCGCCCGCGTCCATGTCCACCCCTGCATCTCTGTAGGTGAGGCCATCGCGGTTAGTAAGGCTGCCGCTGTTAACGGAAGAAGGGGGGGTGGTTGTGTTGTTCAAGTTGAGTTTTCGCTTTCTACAGGATAAAGTGCCGCACGATTTTTCGCGAATTTTACCCCAAATGCCCTTATCCCGCTTCGCCGCCTTGCAATGGCTGTCTTTCGCCGTGGTGGTCGCCTGGCTTGTTTATCTGCTCAGCCCGATACTTACACCGTTCATCGCCGCAGGCGTACTCGCCTACATATGCAATCCGCTGGTGCAGCGCTTACGTGCCTGGAAAGTGCCCCGTACCATTGCGGTGGCGATGGTGATGGCCGGGTTGTTGCTGCTGTTCGCATTGTTGCTGTTGATTGTGTTGCCGCTGCTGGAAAAGGAAATCAGCCTGTTCGTGACGCGTTTGCCGGATTGGATAGAGGTGGCGCGTGTTCGATTGATGCCGAAGTTGCAGCAGTGGTTTGGCGCAGACTTGCAATGGGATAGCGCAGCAGTGAAAAATATTTTGTTGAGTCATT
The DNA here is from genome assembly GCA_017880945.1 of Gallionella sp. GTDB lineage: Bacteria > Pseudomonadota > Gammaproteobacteria > Burkholderiales > Gallionellaceae > Gallionella. The sequence continues at coordinate 4,907 of JADGRM010000135.1, forward strand.
GGCAGAGCGCGGGCGGCATATTGGAACGGTTGCTGCCCTGGCTCGGCAGCAGTGGCGGTGCGATCATCGGCGTGTTGGTCGACTTGCTGCTGATCCCTGTGGCGATGTTCTATTTGCTGCGTGACTGGAATGAATGGCTGGCGCGTGTTGATGATCTTATCCCGCGCCATTTGCACACCCAGGTAAAGGAGATCATCGTCGAGGTGGACCGCGTTATGGCGGAATTCTTACGCGGGCAGATTTCTGTGATGCTGTTGATGAGCGCCTATTACGTTCTGGTGCTGTATCTGGTCGGGCTGGAATTCGCGCTGCCCATCGGCATCGTCGCCGGCATGCTGGTGTTCGTGCCGTATCTGGGCATGATCGCAGGCTTGATTTTGGCCACGCTGGCGGCGGCCATGCAGTTCACCGAGATCAGCAACGTGGTGCTGGTCTGGGCGGTATTCGGCGCGGGGCAATTGATCGAGGGCATGGTCATCACGCCCTGGCTGGTCGGTGAGCGCATAGGCCTGCATCCGCTGGCGGTGATTTTCGCGCTGCTTGCCTTCGGGCAATTGTTCGGCTTTTTCGGTCTGCTGCTGGCATTGCCGATGTCCGCGATCCTGCTGGTCGCACTGCGATACGGCAGGGCGTGGTATCTCTCCAGCACGATGTATCGCAAACCATGAGTCAATTACTGCTCGATATCGCTCCCGATAGTCAGCCGACGCTGGACAATTTCGTCGTGGGGCGGAACCTTGAATTGCTGTCGGCACTGCGCCATGCCTTGGCAGGCAGCAGCATCGAGCGCTGTTTCTATGTGTGGGGCGAGACCGGCAGCGGCAAAAGCCATCTGCTGCAAGCATGCGTGCGCGCCGCACAGGACATGCAGCAAAACGCGATCTATGCGCACGGTAGCGTTCCGCCCCTGAGTATGGACATGGGCGCGGCGGTCGTGGCGGTGGATGATGTCGAGCAGCTGGATGCCGCTGCACAGATCGAGTTGTTCAATCTCTACAACCAGATGCGCGAAAGCGGCGGCATGTTGCTGGTCAGCGGCAAGGAATCTGCGCTGCATCTGAAGTTGCGCGGCGATCTGCGCACCCGCCTGGGATGGGGCTTGGTGTATCAGGTGCATGGCCTGAGCGACGAGGAAAAGGCGCTTGCA
>JADGRM010000012.1 GCA_017880945.1 Gallionella sp.
TCCAGCGAGCAGCGCAGTTTTGCAGCAGGCAGCGCGTCCAGCATCGGTTGCCAGGCGCGCAAAAACTGTTGCAGGGCTTTGCGTGATGTCGCCTGTACCAGCAATTGCGCGCGCAGGTGATTGGCGCGGCGCGGCAGTGCGGCGGGGACTACGCCGAGGACTTCCACCGGATGCTGTAATTCCATAGCGGCGGCACGTGCGTGATTGAGATACGCGTAGACCTCGGTTTCGATCTTCCCCTCGGCACGCAGCATGGCCTGAAACATGAACGGCGGGAAACCCGCCATCTGCCGCTCGGCCAGTTGCGACGCGGCCCAACCTTCGAAGTCGTGCGTCTGCAAGGCGCGAAACAACGGGTGATCGGGAAATTCGGTCTGGATGATCACCTCGCCCGGCTTTTCGGCGCGCCCGGCGCGTCCCGCCACCTGAACCAGTTGTGCGAACAGTTTTTCCGGCGCGCGAAAATCGCTGCTGTACAACGCGCTGTCCGGATTGAGCACGCCGACCAAAGTCAGCGCGGGAAAGTCGTGTCCCTTGGCGAGCATCTGCGTGCCGACCAGGATGTCCACCTCGTTCGCGTGTATCTGCTCGCGCATGGTCTGCCAGGCGCGCTTGTTGCGCGTGCTGTCGCGGTCCACCCGCAAAATACGCGCTTCCGGAAAGCGTTCCTGCAACACGCTTTCCACGCGCTGCGTGCCGCTGCCGACCGGATGCAGGTCGGCATTGCCGCAACTCGGACAGGCGTTCGGCACGCGTATCTGGTAGCCGCAATGATGGCAGCGCAGGCGTTGCTCTTTCAAATGCAACACCATCTTGCCCGCGCAATGTTTGCAACCGGACAACCAGCCGCAGCTTGTGCACATCAGCACCGGCGCATAGCCGCGCCGGTTGATGAACAGCAGGCTCTGTTCACGGCGCTCGATGCGCAGCCCGATCTCGCGCAGCAGGTTTTCGCTGATGCCGTGGTGCATCACGGTCTGGTTGATGTTGATACAGCGCACCGCGGGCAGGCGCGCCTCGGCAAGCGCGCGCCCGGTCAGCTTGAGCATCCGGTAACGTCCGCTTAGCGCGTTGTGATAACTCTCCAGCGACGGCGTCGCCGAGCCCAGCACGACAGGCACACTGTGCTGGTTGGCGCGGAAGATCGCCACGTCGCGCGCCGAATAACGCAAGCCGTCCTGCTGCTTGAATGAACTGTCGTGCTCCTCGTCGACGATGATCAGCGCGAGTCCGGGCAACTCGGCGAACACCGACAGTCGCGTGCCGAGCACGATCTGCGCCGCGCCCAGTTGCGCCTGCTGCCAGTTGTGCAGACGTTCGCCCTCGCTCAAGCCGCTGTGCAGGCTGATCAGGTTCACATCGGGGAAGCGGCTGCGGAAATAGTTTTCCAGTTGCGGCGTCAGATTGATCTCCGGCACCAGCAACAACACCTGCCCGCCGCGCTGCAATACATCGTGCATCAGATGCACATACACCTCGGTCTTGCCGCTGCCGGTGATGCCGTGCAGCAGGAAGCAGGCATAGCCGCTGGACTGCGTGACGGCATCCACCGCGAGTTGCTGTTCGACGGTGAGGATGTGCGCGTTGTCAAAGGTGTGGTTCGCAATTGGCTCCCCTCTCCCGCTCGCGGGAGAGGGGCTGGGAGAGAGGGTTGGTGCAAGAGCAACACTTTCAACCCAACCCTCCTGCACAAGAGTTTTAAGTTGCGCACCCACCGTCGCGGACAGCGCCCTGAGCTGCGCCAGATTGCGCGGCTGCTCGGCAAGCTTCGCCAGAATGCGCCGCTGCACCACTTTGCGTTTCGGAAAAGTCTCGAGGTCGAGCGCCGCACCGCCGGCACTCAGGCGATAACTCAGGATGGGTTTGCTGATGACCGGCTTGTCGGAGCGCAGCCTCGTGGGCAATGCGGACAATACCGTCTGCCCGATCGGATAGCGGTAATAGTCGCTGCAAAAGCGCAGCAAATCGAGCAACTGTGCCGACAGCGGCGCGCTGTCGAGCAACATCTGCACCACCGGCTTGATGCGCTCCGGTGGCACATCCGTCGTGGCCGCGCATTCCATCACCACCCCGACCATCTGCCGCCGCCCGAACGGCACGATCACGCGCTGGCCGACTGAAACCGCAATACCATCAGCCACCGTGTAATCGAACAGGGTGGACAGCGGGACATCAAGGGCGACGCGGACGATGGGCATATTTGTTCAAGCGATATAACGCAGCGATTGTCGCAGAAATACAAAACCGCAGGAGATACCTGCGGCTTTTTATTGCTCTTTACAGAAACAATTACCTCAGTTTGATTTAGGTATGGATGCGCGACAGCACTCGGGCCGGTCTTGTGCAGCCCCATCGGGTCCATGGGCAGCATCTCGTGACAATACTTCCCAATATTGTGTCGTGCAAAAAAATAATCGCGAAAATGATGACGGACGCAGAGTCTCAGAATTGTTAGCCCTGATGTTAATGAGTAGCGTGGAACTGTATTTCAGGTCAGTGTTCCAAGTTCCAATTTGGCATTTTTGTAGTTACCATCAACGTATCGCTAAGCAAAACCCCAAACTGGGTATATGGTTTTAGAGCCAAAGGCACCGGAGTCGAAATTGTTTTTGGCGAATTAATCCAAAAGGAGGTCACAAACATGCAACGCAGACATTTCTTATTCACGTTATCCGGACTCACGATGGCTTTGGCGGCGCGCTCGTTTGCCGGTGAAACATCTGGAGGAGACAAAGTGACCATCATGCAGTTTTCCGATGACGGGAAAGCGCTCGGCCGCGCAACCCTGGCCAAGGTGCGCAAGGATGCCGAATGGAAAAAGCGGCTATCGCCACTGGCTTACGAGGTTACGCGCGAGCAGGGCACCGAGCGGGCGTTTTCACAGCCGGGCTACGACAGGCACGAGCCCGGCCTGTATCGTTGCGTGTGTTGCGACAACGCGCTGTTCGATGCAGCCGCCAAATACGATTCGGGCACCGGCTGGCCAAGCTTCTGGCAGCCGATCGCGGCAGAAAATGTGCGCGAAATTTCCGATCACATGTTCGGCATGGCGCGCACCGAGGTGCAATGCGCATTGTGCGATGCACATCTGGGCCATGTGTTCGACGACGGCCCCAAGCCGACCGGTTTGCGCTATTGCATGAATATGGTGGCGCTGCGCTTTGTGCCAAAGCCAAAAGGAATTTGACACGACATGCTGATCTTTTTGCTGGCCTACCTCGGCGGTGTGCTGACCATCTTCAGTCCGTGCGTGCTGCCGGTATTGCCGTTCATCTTCGCCCGCTCGGATCATTCGTTCCGGCGTTCCGGCTTGCCGATTTTGCTCGGCATGGCGGCGACCTTCACGCTGCTCGCCAGCCTCGCGGCAGTCGGTGGCGCCTGGCTGATCGCATTGAATCAATATGGCCGTTATGCGGCGATGTCGCTGTTGTTGCTGATGGGACTGGCGCTGATCTTCCCGGCCTTGTCTGAACGCCTGATGCGCCCATTCGTCGCATTCGGCGGTCGCTTGCAACAGCGCGCCGACCGGCAGACCAGCGTCAAAGGTTCGCTGCTGTTGGGTGTCGCGGTCGGATTCTTATGGGCTCCCTGTGCCGGACCGATTCTGGGTCTGGTGTTGGCCGGCGCGGCATTGAACGGCGCGAATCTTTACAGCGCGCTGTTGCTGCTGGTGTTCGCCGCCGGTGCGGCGACTTCGCTGGCGGTTGCCCTGCTGGCGGGAGGTCGGGTGTTCAGCCTGATGAAGCGCGGGCTGGGCGCGGAGGAATGGTTGCGGCGCGGCCTGGGGGTCGCCGTGCTGGTCGGCGTGGTAGTCATCGCGCTGGGCTGGGATACGCGCTTCCTGTCACAGTTCACTTTCTTGAGTACCGCGAGTACAGAGCAAGAGCTGATTTCGCAATTGGCCAAGCCATCCCTATCCAAACAACACGGGACTCAACAACCCGGTGCAGCCATCGTCGCGGCAACTTCCGCGATGCTGCCCCTGATGCCACCCATTTCCGGGGCGACGCATTGGTTCAACTCGCCGCCGCTGAACAGCGAGATGCTGCACGGCAAGGTGGTGCTGGTCGATTTTTGGACTTACTCGTGCATCAACTGTCTGCGCACCCTGCCTTACCTGAAAGCCTGGAATGAAAAATATCGCGACCAGGGTTTGGTGATCATCGGCGTGCATGCGCCGGAATTCGCGTTTGAAAAAGATCGACACAATGTTGAGCAGGCGATCCGCGATCTGGGCATCACCTATCCGGTGGCGATGGACAACCAATTTGCGATCTGGAACGCGTACCAAAACCAGTATTGGCCGGCGCATTATTTGATCGACGCTCAGGGCCGGATCCGCGATCAACACTTCGGCGAAGGCGCGTATCAGGAAACCGAGCAGATGATCCAGACCCTGCTCAAGGAAGCGCACCAGGGCGTGCTGGCGATGAACGAAGGACTGGTGCAAGTGGCGGGGTCGGGAGCCACGGCTGCCGCTGCGGATATGGAACGCTCGCCGGAAACCTATCTGGGTTATGCGCGCCAGCAGAATCTGGTCTCGCCCGAGGCGATCAAGCGGGACATTGCCTCGCATTACAGCGCACCGCACGCGCTCAAACTGAACCAGTGGGGCCTGAGCGGCAAGTGGCGGATATCCGCCGAATCCGCTGCCGTGCAGGCATCCGGCGGGGCGATCAGCTACCGCTTTCAGGGACGCGATCTGCATCTGGTGCTGGGTTCGGTCAACGGCAAGCCGGTGCGATTCAGGGTCACGCTGGACGGAGTTGCCCCCGGCGCGGATCACGGCGCGGATGTCGATGCGCAGGGCAACGGTTTGATCCGCGAACAGCGGCTGTACCAGCTCGTCCGGCAAAGCGGGAAGATTGCAGTTCACACTTTCCGCATTGAATTTCTGGATGCCGATGCGGAGGCGTTCGCCTTCACCTTCGGCTGATTTTAAAGGAGCTTCATCATGCTAAAAGAAGCGATTTACATTTTGGGTAAACCATTTGTCTGTGAAACTTATAGCCGGGCACCCGTCCGAAAAACTTTTGGCTCGCTCCTACAGGATTCAATTGCTTTTTCCAGGATCATGCTAACCATCAAACTCATCCGTAGTTATTTATTCAGCGTCAGCGTGGCCCTGATGCTCGGCCTGTACGCGCTATCGAACGCCGCCGCAGCACCAGTTGAGGAGACAGCGCTATTCGCCGGAGGCTGCTTCTGGGGTGTGGACGCGGTGTTCAAGCACGTCAAGGGCGTGTCCGAAGTGGTGTCAGGCTATGCGGGCGGCAGCGCGGCCACGGCGCATTACGAACAGGTGAGCGAGGGAGACACCGGTCATGCCGAATCGGTGCGCGTTCGTTTCGACCCGGCGCGGGTTTCCTATCAGCAACTGCTGCAGGTATTTTTCAGCGTGGCGCACGACCCGACGCAACTCAACCGTCAGGGGCCGGATACCGGCAGCCAATACCGTTCGGTGATCTTTTACACCAGCGCCGTGCAGCAGCAGGTCGCGCAAAGCACCATCCGGCAGCTCACCGCCGCGCGAACTTATTCTGCACCCATCGTCACGCAGGTCTTGCCGCTGCAGCAGTTCTATCCTGCCGAGGAGCATCACCAGAACTATCTGGCGCTGCATCCTTACCAGCCGTATATCGTCTTCAACGACATGCCCAAGCTGGGACACTTGCGCAAACAATTTCCTGCCCTGTATCAATGAGAGGCAGTTCTTGACCTGGAGAATTGAGAGGGGAGGCTAGCTTAGTTGTTGGCCATGCTCTCTCGTCGCGTGGAACTGCACTTTCGGCCAGCGTTCCTGTGCCAGGCGCAGGTTCACGCCGGTGTCGGCGAGGTAGGCGTAGTTGCCATCAACGTCTTTCGCCAAACGGCTCTGGTTGGCTTTGATGAACTCGTTGAGATGCGCGGCGTCCGGGCAAGTCACCCAGCGTGCTGTGTGTATGCCGGCGCGCTCGAACACCGCGTCCACGCCGTACTCGGATTTCAGGCGGTGCTCGACCACTTCGAACTGCAGCTGCCCCACCGCACCGATCAGCGGGTTGGAATCCACCAGCGGCTCGAACACCTGCACCGCGCCTTCTTCGCCCAATTGGCGCAAGCCCTTCTGCAATTGCTTGGCCTTCATCGGGTCGCGCAGCCGCGCGCGGCTGAACAGCTCGGGTGCGAAGTAGGGGATACCTTTGAAGGTGAGCGCCTCGCCTTCGGTGAGCACATCGCCGATCTGCAGCTGGCCGTGATTGTGGATGCCGATGATGTCGCCGGCGTAAGCCTCGTCCATCCGGGTGCGTTCGTTGGCCATGAACGTCACCGCGTTGGCCAGCTTCATTTCCTTGCCGGTGCGTCTATGCCTGACCTTCATGCCCGAGGTGTAGCGTCCGGAACACACGCGCAGGAAGGCGATGCGGTCGCGGTGGTTCGGGTCCATGTTGGCCTGGATCTTGAACACGAAACCGGTGAACGCGGCCTCGGTGGGTTGCACGATGCGCACATCGGTGGCGCGAGGCAACGGGGAGGGTGCCCACTCGACCAGCGCGCGCAGGATCTCGCGCACGCCAAAGTTGTTCACGCCGGAACCGAAGAATACCGGCGATTGTTGTCCGCTGAGGAACTCTTGCAGATCGAACGACGCACCCGCGCCAATGACCAGTTCGGTCTCGTCGCGCATGGTCTTCATCTCGCTCGGGCACTGTGCCGCGAGCTGGTCGATCTGCGAGCCTTTCAGGGTTTCGACTTCCTGGCCGGCTTTCGCCTCGCCCGGCACAAAGCGCAGCACCTCGTCGTTCAGCAGGTGATACACGCCCTGAAAGCGTTTGCCCATGCCGATCGGCCAGGTCACCGGCGCGCATTTGATCTTCAGCACCGATTCGATCTCGTCCAGCACTTCCAGCGGATCGCGCACTTCGCGGTCCATCTTGTTGATGAAGGTGATGATCGGCGTGTTGCGCAAGCGGCACACTTCGAGCAGCTTGATGGTCTGTTCCTCGACGCCTTTGGCCGCGTCCACCACCATCACTGCCGCATCCACTGCGGTCAGCACGCGATAGGTGTCCTCGGAAAAATCCTGGTGGCCCGGCGTGTCGAGCAGATTGATCACGCAATCGTCGTAAGTGAACTGCATCACCGAGCTGGCCACCGAGATGCCGCGCTGCTTCTCGATCTCCAGCCAGTCGGAAGTCGCATGGCGGCCGCTCTTGCGCGCCTTCACCGTGCCCGCCATCTGGATTGCGCCGCCGAACAGCAGCAGCTTTTCGGTGAGCGTGGTCTTGCCCGCGTCGGGGTGGGAGATGATCGCGAAGGTGCGGCGGCGTTTGACTTCGCGCACTATCTCTTCGGTGCCGGCGGATGGCACGCTGGCGTTGATATTTTCTAAAGCATCAGTCATGGGTTGTCTACTGCGCGCATCACGAGCCGCGCCAAAATGAAAAATGCCCACACGTCTCGTGAAGGCACTTTTGAAAATTCTGTATCGGAGCTGCCCTGCCTCGCAAATCTTCTATTCGGGTGTGGAATACTCGATACTTCATGTGTCCGAATCGGCGCGCATAGTATCAGAATTCGCTGTTTCAAGTGTTGGCCAAGTGGCCCGATCCGGAATGCATTTCAACGCCCCTCGCAAAACCGCCACAAAGCGGGTAAATCGATTGAGATACATACCTTGCAAATTTTTTTCCGAGGCATCCTCATCGCGCCAAACCATCATATTGTCGACATAAAACAAATTAATTGCACTGTTAATAGGTTTATATGCTAGTATTTTTCCATATTGTCGACAATCGGAGTTGATCGATGTTGCCCTACACCCCCGAACAAGGGACCCTTGCTGATATCGCCTCGCACCGCCTGGCGCACAGCATCGTGACCGGCGAACTGGCGCAAGGCCAGAAGCTGAACGAGGCCGAACTGGCCGAACGCTTCGGCATGGGGCGCGGTCCCTTGCGCGAAGCCTTGCGCCATCTGGAAGGCATGCGCCTGGTCAAGCGCATTCCCAACGCCGGCGCGCGTGTGGTGGTGCTGGATCGCAAGACCCTCTCCGATCTTTATGCGGTGCGCGAGGCGCTGGAAGGCATGGCGTGCCGTATCGCCGCAACCCAGTTGACCGACGCCGAGATCGATCAATTGCGCAAACTGCTCGACAGCCATGAAAAGCAGATCAAGAAACAAGGTGGCAAGGTCTATGCACAAAGCGAGGGTGACCTCGATTTCCATTACCAGATCGCACGCGGCAGCCGCAACCAGATGCTGATGGATTTGCTCGGCGGCGAACAATACCAATTGCTGCGCATGTGCCGTTATCGCACCAGCCGCAACGCAGAGCGCACCGGCCCCGCGCTGCAGCAACACCGTCAGATCGTCGAGGCATTGGCGCAACGCGACGGCGAGCTGGCCGAGATGCTGATGCGTCGCCACATCCATGGTGCATGGCTCAGCATCAGTGAAATGATCGATAAGGAGGAGGCAGTATGAGCAGGGAGCAGGGGTCCCACTCTGTGGGGATGAGACCGTCCGCGAGAGCGGAAGGGTCGTTGCGAAGCAACGGGGTACCCACCGGCCTCCTCCTTGCGAGGGTTGCTGCCAGCCTCCGACATGCTGCACGCGAAAATCCATTTCACGACAATGAGGAGGCAGCATGAAAAATACAGCCAGCACACCGGGGCAGAAACTGCGCCGCGCCGTCGAAGACAATCATCCATTGCAGGTAGTCGGCGCTGTGTCCGCCTATTGCGCGATCCTCGCGCAAAAGAGCGGCCACAAGGCGCTGTATCTTTCCGGAGGCGGTGTGGCCGCTTCCTCGCTCGGCATTCCCGATCTCGGCATCACCACACTGCATGACGTATGCGAGGACGCACGCCGCATCACTGCCGCAAGCGACCTGCCGCTGCTGGTGGACATCGACACCGGTTGGGGCGGCGCCTTCAACATTGCGCGTGCCACACGCGAGATCGCACAGGCCGGTGCGGCCGGATTTCACATCGAAGACCAGGTGATGCAAAAGCGCTGCGGGCATCGCCCCAACAAGGCCATCGTCAGCCAGGGCGAGATGGCGGATCGCATCAAGGCGGCGGTGGATGCACGCAGCGACGAGAGCTTCGTCATCATGGCGCGCACCGATGCGCTGGCGGTGGAAGGCATGCAGTCGGCCATCGCACGCGCGCAGGTCTGCGTCGAGGCCGGAGCCGACATGATCTTCCCCGAGGCGATGACCACGCTGGAGCAATACACCGAATTCACCCGCGCGGTGAAAGTGCCGGTGCTGGCGAACATCACCGAGTTCGGCGCCACGCCGCTGTTCACCACCGAGCAACTTGCGGGCGTGGGCATCAAGCTGGTGTTGTATCCGCTGTCGGCGTTCCGCGCGATGAGCAAGGCCGCGCTGAACGTCTATCAGCACATCCTCGCCGACGGCTCGCAACAGAAAGTCGTCGCGGAGATGCAGACACGCATGGAGCTATACGACTATCTCGGCTATCACGCCTACGAGCAGCAGCTCGACCGCCTGTTTGCCGAGCAGGGCAGCGATTAATCAATCTTCATTCAAGGAGAAAGACATGGCAGAAGAAAGCACCTTACCCAAGCCGAAGAAATCCGTTGCACTGTCGGGCACGGTCGCCGGCAACACCGCGGTCTGCACCGTCGGCCGCACCGGCAACGATCTGCACTATCGCGGCTATGACATCCTGGATTTCGCCGATCAGGCCGAGTTCGAGGAGATCGCGCATCTGCTGATCCACGGCACATTGCCGAACGCCGCTCAGCTCAAGGCCTACAAGACCAAGCTGAAATCCCTGCGCAGTTTGCCCAAGGCGGTGAAGCAGGTACTGGAAGCGATCCCCGCGAATGCGCACCCGATGGATGTGATGCGCACCGGCTGCTCGATGCTCGGCACCTGCGAACAGGAGCCTGAAGCGCACAGCGAGGCCGCCGCACGAGAACTGATCGACCGCATGCTGGCCTGCTTCGGCTCGATGCTGATGTACTGGCATCACTACAGCACCTCTGGCCGCCGCATCGAAGTGGAAACCGCTGACGACAGCGTCGGTGCTCATCTGCTGCATCTATTGCACGGCACACCGCCAAAGGCATCCTGGGTGCGGGCGATGCACACCTCGCTGATTCTGTATGCCGAGCATGAGTTCAACGCCTCCACCTTCGCCGCGCGCGTCATCGCCGGCACCAACTCCGACCTGTATTCCTGCATCACCGGCGCGATCGGGGCGCTGCGCGGTCCCAAGCACGGCGGTGCCAACGAGGAAGCGTTCCGCATCCAGAGCCGCTATAAAAATGCCGATGCAGCCGAGGCTGACATACGCGAGCGCGTCGCGCGCAAGGAGATCGTCATCGGCTTCGGCCACCCGGTCTATACCATCTCCGACCCGCGCAACGAAGTGATCAAGCGCCTGGCGAAAAAGCTGGCCGAGGAAAAAGGCGAGATCGGTTTGTTCGACATCGCCGCCCGTCTGGAAAGCGTCATGTGGGACACCAAGAAGATGTTCCCCAACCTCGACTGGTTCTCCGCCGTGTCGTATCACATGATGGGCGTGCCGACCAATATGTTCACGCCGCTGTTCGTGATCTCGCGCGTCACCGGCTGGGGCGCGCACGTGATGGAACAGCGCGCCGACGGCAAGATCATCCGCCCCAGCGCGAACTATATCGGGCCGGAGAATCTGGCTTGGGTGCCGATCGAGAAGCGTTAAAACAAGAAAAATCGTAGGGCGCAATAACCAACGGGCATTGCGCCGAATGTGCAACAACGTTCATACGGTGCAATGCGCTACGCTTATTGCACCCTACGAAATGGCTAACTGATTTTTGCCTTAAAGAAGGAAATCGAAATGAGCGCCAATGTAGAAATGAACACCCGCCCGGCACCCGACCAGGTGCTGGTGGATATCGCGCAATATGTCTGCCGTATGGAGATCAAATCGACGGAAGCCTACGACACCGCGCGCAACTGCCTGATCGACACGCTGGGTTGCGGCCTGCTGGCGCTGCGCTTTCCCGAGTGCACCAAGCACCTCGGCGCGCTGGTGCCCGGCACCACCGTGCGCAACGGTGCGCGCGTACCCGGCACCTCGCATGAGCTCGATCCGGTGAAGGCCGCATGGGACATCGGCGCGATGATCCGCTGGCTGGATTACAACGACACCTGGCTGGCCGCGGAATGGGGTCATCCTTCCGACAACCTCGGCGGCATCCTCGCCGTGGCCGATTATCTGAGCCGCTGCCGCGTGGCCGAAGGCAAGGCACCGCTGACGATACGCGATGTGCTGACCGCGATGATCAAGGCGCACGAGATTCAGGGCGTGCTGGCGATCGATAACAGCTTCAACCGCGTCGGTCTCGATCACGTGGTGCTGGTGAAGGTCGCTTCCGTTGCCGTGGTGACGCGCCTGTTGGGCGGCAGCGAAGCGCAGGTGATCGACGCGCTGTCGCAAGCGTTCGTCGACGGTCAATCGTTGCGCACTTACCGTCATTCGCCGAATGCCGGTTCGCGCAAATCGTGGGCGGCCGGCGATGCCACCTCGCGCGCGGTGCGTCTCGCGATGATCACGATGACCGGCGAGATGGGCATCCCCGGCGTGCTGACCGCTCCGCAGTGGGGCTTCTATGATGTGCTGTTCTCGAAGACCAACAAGGATCAAAAACTCAAACCGGAAGATCAGCGCCGCTTCAGCCTGAAACAGCCCTATGCCAGCTACGTGATGGAGAATATTCTCTTTAAAATTTCCTTCCCCGCCGAGTTCCATTCGCAGACTGCGTGCGAAGCGGCGGTGCGTCTGCATCCCCAAGTGAAGGACCGATTGAAGGACATCAGCAGGATCGTGATCCACACCCACGAATCCGCGATCCGCATCATCTCCAAGGTCGGCCCGCTGGCGAATCCGGCAGACCGCGACCACTGCATCCAGTACATGGTCGCTGTGCCGCTGGCGTTCGGCGACCTGGTGGCGGAACATTACGAGGACAGCTTCCACGCGGCCAATCCGATCATCGACCAGTTGCGCGCGAAGATGGAGATCGTCGAGGAGCCGCGTTACAGCCGCGAATATCTGGAAGCGGACAAACGCTCCATCGCCAATGCGATCCAGGTGTTCTTCAAGGATGGCAGCAGCACCGAAAAGATCGAGGTGGAATATCCGATCGGCCATCGCCGCCGCCGTGCCGAGGGCATCCCGGTTCTGGAACAGAAATTTCTGAGCAATCTGCGCACGCGTTTTCCCGAACAACGCTGCCAGCAGATCATGGCGTTGTGCCTGGATAAACAGAAACTGGAAGCGACACCGGTCAATGCATTCATGGAGATGTTGATCATCAACTGAACGCCCGAACGGGCAGCACAACAAAAGGAGGGAGTCGCAATGAGCTACCAGACAGAATATGACCGTTCGATGAAAGATCCGGCAGGCTTCTGGCGCAAGCAGGCCGAGGCGCTGGAGTGGTTCAAGTTCCCCCAGCAAATCTTGTCGCTCGATGACGACGGCCTCGGCTACTGGTTCGCCGACGGCGAGATGAACACTGCTTATATGGCGCTGGATCATCATGTGAAGGCCGGGCGCGGCAACCAGCTCGCGCTGATCTACGATTCTCCCGTCACCAATACCAAGTCGCGCTACACCTATGCCGAACTGACCGATGTCGTGGCGCGCACCGCCGGGATGCTGGCGGACCTGGGCGTGGTGAAGGGCGACCGCGTCATCATCTACATGCCGATGATCCCGGAAGCGGTCATAGCGATGCTGGCGGTGGCACGGCTGGGCGCGATCCACTCTGTGGTGTTCGGCGGCTTCGCCCCGCATGAACTGGCGATACGCATCGACGATGCGACACCCAAAGTCATCCTCACCGCCTCCAGCGGTATCGAGGTCAAGCGCGTGGTGGAATACAAACCATTGGTCGACCGCGCCATCGAACTCGCCAGGCACAAACCGCAAAGTTGCATCGTTTACCAGCGTCCGCAAGCGGCAGCAACACTGGTCGCCGGGCGCGATCATGACTGGAAATCTTTGCTGGCCAAGGCCAAGGCTGTGGGCTGCACGCCGGTGAAGGGCAGTGACCCGCTGTACATCCTCTATACCTCCGGCACAACGGGCAAACCCAAGGGCGTGTTGCGCGAGAACGGCGGTCACGCCGTGGCGCTCAAATACAGCATGAAGGCCATCTACAACGTCGAGCCGGGCGATGTGTACTGGGCATCGTCGGACGTGGGCTGGGTGGTCGGCCACTCTTACATCGTCTATGGTCCGTTGCTGCATGGCTGCACCACCATCGTGTATGAAGGCAAACCGATCATGACACCGGATGCAGGGGCGTTGTGGCGCGTCTGTGCCGAGTATGGCGTGAAGGCGCTATTCACCGCACCCACCGCGTTCCGTGCAGTGAAGAAGGAAGACCCGCAAGCATTGCTGATGAAGAACTACGACTTGAGCAAACTGCAGATCATCTACTCCGCAGGCGAACGGCTAGACCCGCCCACCGAAGCGTGGCTCACCGATCACAGCGGCAAGCCGGTGGTGGACCACTGGTGGCAGACAGAGACCGGCTGGGCGATCACCGCCAACATGCAGGGCATCGAGCCGATGCCGATCAAGCCCGGCTCGTCCACCGTGCCGGTGCCCGGCTTCAATGTGCAGATACTGGATGAGAACGGACATCAAGTCCCGCGCGGCACGCAGGGTTACATCGCGCTCAGGCTGCCGCTGCCGCCCGCCTGCCTGAACCATATCTGGGGCGACGTAAACAAATTCCGCGAAAGCTATCTGACCTTCCTCCCCGGTTACTACACCAGCGGCGATGGCGGCTATATCGACGAGGACGGTTATGTGTTCGTGATGGGTCGTGTGGACGACGTGATCAACGTCGCCGGGCATCGTCTATCCACCGGCGAGATCGAGGAAGTGATCGCCACCCATCCCGCGGTGGCGGAATGCGCGGTCATCGCGCGCGACGACGATCTCAAGGGACAAGTGCCGATGGGGCTGGTGGTGCTCAAGTCCGGGATGACCATCAGCGAGGCAGACCTGCAACAGCAGTTGATCACCCGCATACGCGAAACGATCGGTGGGATCACCTGTTACAAGGACACGGTGATCCTGGCCAGACTGCCCAAGACCCGCTCCGGCAAGACGCTGCGCAAGACCATGGCCCATATCGTCAACGGCAAGGAATACACGGTGCCTTCGACCATCGATGATCCGGGCGTGATACCGGAAATCATCGGAGTGCTGCGCAACAAGAAGTTGGTCAAGTAGCTAAGGGTTCGGCTTCGGGAATTCAATCCCGGCGAGTTTCCAGTGCCTGATCTATGCTGGCTATAAATGTGGCGAGTTCCTTATCGACCCGTGCAAGCAAGGAATCAACTTCACCTGACTCTCCTTTCTTGATGCTGTTTTCTAATAACCTGGCTAATTCTTGCAGGGTATTCGCGCCGAGAGTGCCTGCAATTCCTCTTAGGGTGTGTGCCAGTCTTTCTGCTGTGTCCTGGTCATATGCGGCCAACGCTTCCCGAACATTGGCGGAAAAATTCCGCTGTTTAACCCGGAATTTGTCGAGAAGCGAGAAATAAAGGGTTACGCTCCCTCCTATCCGGCGAACACTTTCGGCCACGTTGACCCCGGGCAAGTCCGGGAGCGGTTCAGGTACAGAATTTTGGACCGTTTGGCCGACTGGGGTGCTCCCCGTGGCCCGTATCGGACGCACCCATTTTGCCAGCGTTGCTGCCAGCCGGTCCGGATCAATCGGTTTGCCAATGTGGTCGGTAACTCCGGCATCCAGAAATTCATTTTGTTCACTGACCATGACATTGGCAGTCAGGGCGATGATAGGCAAATTGGAAAAATGCGGGATTTTCCGTATCTCACGGGTGGCGGTGACACCATCCATCACCGGCATCTGCATATCCATCAGTACGCCATCGAATTGTGCTTCTTTCAGCAGTGCGATGGCTTCCTCACCGTTCTCAGCGGTAGTCACATCGAGTCCAAATCCTTCAAGCAGCTCTTGGGCAACCTGCCGGTTTATTTCGTTGTCCTCTACCAGCAGCAGGCGTGCCCCGCGGATTTGGGAAATGATTTCCGGATTTAACTGTGCACTGATGATTTTGAACTTGCCTGACGACAAAACACTCCGACCGGAAACCTTGGTGACGGCATCAAGCAATTTGAATTGATGGAATGGTCTTGCCAATATGCCATCCACCACTTGGTTATCCCTTTGCAGCAACATTTCATCCTGGCCGCCGGCAGTGATCAGCAATACTTTTGGTCTGAAACTTAGAAAAGTGATTTCCCGCAGTTTCTGGGCCAATGTGATGCCATTTATCTCTGGCATCTTCCAGTCCAGAATTACCAGACCAAAAGGCTTTCGCTGTTCATTCGCCCTGCGTACCAGGTTCAGGGCATCCTGGCCATTGCGAGCAACCGCCACATCGAGAGCGAATGACTCAAGGTAGCCCTTCAGAATTTGCAGGCTGCTCTCGTTGTGATCTACAGCAAGAACACGCAGTCCACGCAAGTCGTTTAGCGCTGACAGGTTATAGTTCAACTGCTTTTTCGCTTTTTGAAAGCACGCGATGAAAATGAATTTCGATCCGACCCCCGGGGTACTTTCCACCCAGATCCTGCCGCCCATCATTTCGACAAGGCGCTTGCTGATAGTTAACCCGAGGCCGGTTCCGCCGAATTTGCGGGTGATGCTGGAATCTGCCTGGGTAAACGGCTGAAACAGTTTGTCGATTTCCTTCTGCGACATCCCGATTCCCGTGTCTTTCACAGTGAAACGCAGAACGACCTGATCACCTGTCTCCTTTTCCAACGCGACATTAACCATCACCTCGCCATGCTCGGTGAATTTAACGGCATTACCTGCCAGATTGATCAGCACCTGACTCAGCCGCAGCGGATCACCAATCAGCAAGGGTGGTACGTCCGGAGCGGTTTGCATATGGAATTCGAGGTTTTTCTCCTGGGATCTATTACCCACGATCGTGGCCAGATTGCCCATAACCTCTTCCAGACCGAAGGTTATGCGTTCAATCTCCATTTTTCCTGCCTCAATTTTTGAGACATCGAGAATGTCATTAAGAACCCCCAGCAGCGATTTTGCCGAACCATGAATTTTCTGCAGATAATCCTGCTGTTTCCGCGACATGTCCGTCTGCAAACAAAGATGGCTCAATCCAATGATTGCATTCATCGGGGTGCGGATTTCATGGCTCATATTTGCGAGGAACTCATCCTTGATCTGGCTGGCTGCTTCTGCCTGACTCTTGGCTTCCTCGGCTTCCTTCAGTTTCTGAATTTCATGCTCAAGTTCATTATTGACCGCCACCAACATCCTGTTCCGGTCTGCCACTCCTTTTTCCAGCGCCAAAACACCGCGTGTGACCAGCAGCGTAAGCGCTGCAATGACCAGCAGCATGAGTGAGCCGATTCCCACCCCCCAGTTCTGTGCACGTTTTGATCTTTCAATCGCGTCGATCACATCCTTATGGTAGTCCCGTTCGGTATGAGCCTTGTATGCCTGTGCCTCAGACAAATAGGCATCACGCAAACCCCTCATCTTCATGATCTGCTGCGCACTGGGCAAATCCGTTTTGGTCGCCATCCGCCGAGCTACATCCAGGGACAGGGCAAAGTAGGTATCGAACCCGGTTTTCAGTTTTGCAATCTCGTCCTGGTGCAACTCATCAATCTTTTCCAATGTTACATAACGGGTTCGTATTTCAGTTGCCTTGCCTTTGGCGATATCCAGAAAATCCACCTCGCCGGTTGCCACCGCCGCTTGGAGCGCATCAACAACCCTCCCGTAAGCGTTGAGATTTTTCTCGGCCTCATCGAGTATCGGATAATCAACATCGCGAAGTTCTTTGAGAACTGATTCCCCATCCGACAAAACTATAGATGAATAAGCCAGATATGCGGCAAAGCTCAATGTGGCAACAACGGGTACCAGCAACAGTTTCCAAGTCAAGGAATAGCCGGATAATTTTTTTATCAGTGCGGTCATTTTTTCTTAAGGTGCCAGAATAACCCTGACACTCCTGTTTACAGCGTTTTTGTCGATGTATCCGATGGCATTCGGGTTGTTGGCGACGGCCTTTCTGACGGCCACGTTGCTTTCCAGCTTTTCCGGTGGACGACCGTCGCCCGTGAATATGACTTTTGCCCAGTATGCGGAGAGCTGTGAGGAATTCTTGTGGACAACTTTGGAATAAAACTCATCCCTGATTGCGCTACCTTCAGCCTGATCGATAGGTACGACATCGCCGTCATCCGGGAAGTTACTGACTTTGCCGAGGAAAATTCTTGCAGTCTGTTCAGCCGTAATGCTGGTGATGGGGCTCTTGGCAGATACGATTACTACCACATCGGCATGCGCACTCGCAGTAACTGTTGACATTGCCAGAAGCAGAGGAAGTGTCAAGCAATTGCGGATTATTTCCAGTGGTTTCACGT
>JADGRM010000136.1 GCA_017880945.1 Gallionella sp.
GATCAGCACCTGCTGGAAGAAAGTGCCGATGACGATAATGGCAATCTTGGGCCCGTCGTAGATGCCGAGCACAGCCACTGCCAGCGCGCCGAATGCCGGCGCAGGCAGGTAGCGGAAGAACTCGACGAACGGCTCGTTGAGACGGCCGAAGGTTGCATAAGTGCCGGAAAGTATTCCCAGGGGAACGCCGAACAAGGAGGAGATCACGAACCCCCAAAAAATGATCTTGATGCTGTGCCACAGGCTTTCGTGCAGCCATGGCGAATCTTTCTGCTCCGGGGCAGTGGTAAACGCGGTATAGAAAGCCTTGGCCACTTGATGCGGCGCCGGCAGGTAGATCGGGTTGGCCGGTTCGCCGTGCGGCATTGCCAGTCCCTGTTTTTGCATGTTTGCGTATTCGTTTTCGAACGCGCCCTTGTCGACAAGCATGCCGACCTGGAAGTAATCCACGCCACCGGGATTATCGATGAGTATCTTGGGATGCCATATGAAAGGTACGTAACTGACCAGGCACCAGACCAGCAACGGCAACAGGAACGAGCCGATACCGAGAAAAGTACGCTGGCGCGTAGTTTTCCCGGAGCGGGATGCAAACCATCGGAAAATCTTGCCCATTCCTGCTCCGCTTAAAACGAAATGAATCGAATCACTTGGCGTTGGTGAAAGATGGATCGATGTAGCTGTCTACGTCCTGGGCCGACTTGTAAACCGCATTCGCCATATTGAAGTCGTCGGCCGTCTTGGAAGAGCCATACAGGGAAGTAAAGCCTGTGCCCTTGACGTAGATCTTCTTGCCTTCGCTGAGGCTCAACAGTTTGGTGCCTTTGATCAACGGCAGATAGGCCTCTGGCGTCAGACCCACACGCGCCGCCATGATCTTCACTGCATCCGGCTGTGTTTTCGGATCGTTGATATATTTGACGACGCGGTCCCATACCTTGACTACCTTCAGCCACTCGGCACGATGCGCTGCGACGCTGGCGGGGTTTACCGCGAGCACGTCATAGATCAGTCCGGGTTCGTCGGCCGAGGTGTAGATGGGCCGGGAACCGGGAACCGCTTGCATCGCCTGCCCGGAAACCGGTTGCCATGCACCGATCGCGGATACATCAGCGGACGACAACATCTGCGGCATCTCATTGGTCTTGGCGTTGACCAGCGTCACGTCCGATTCTTTCATGCCTGCCTTCTTCAGCCCGTTCAGCAACAACAGGTGTTCCACCAAACCGACTTCCACCGAAACTTTTTTGCCTTTGAGATCCGCCAAGGTTTTGATGCCCGGTTTGGCGACGATCATGTCGTTGCCGTTGGAGTAGTCCGTCAACATGATCATCGAGCTCTTCGCACCACCTGATCCGGTCACCAATGCATCCCCGTTGGTCATCAGGACAGAGTCGATCTTGCCTGCAGCGAATGCGTCCATCGAAGCCGAATAATCGAACCACTCGAAATCAACATCCACACCGGCTTCCTTGAACCATTTTTTATCGATAGCTACCTGCCACGCCACCCAGCCCGGCCAATCGCTGTATCCGATAGTCAGGGGTTGGGCCGCGTTGGCCGAGACTGAGCCTAGCGTTGCCGCGGTTAAAATCATCGACCTCGCAATCCAATGTTTCATTGTAGTACTGAGCTTTTTCGCATTCATGGCGGACTCCTTAAAATGTAAAGACATTAATCAAAAGATATTACGGGTTTGAATATTAGTAATATTCATCAAGTGGTCAGCAAGAACGGTGCCATGGCTGAAATTCTGTACAAACACGTTGTTTTATTTGATGTAAATTTAAGTGGCATAACAAACCTGCGATGCTGGCCTGGGCTTGCATTGCATCCTTTCGGTGCGCGTCTGCACAAACTTGATGCGGCTAGTGGAAAGCCGGTTGTATTGTTTCGCGAAAGGACAACAGCTTCGACTCGTGTTGAGTCTCAACAATTGTCCAAGCAGATTGAAAGAAATGCATAGTTGCAAATACGCAGGGCGCTACAGTTAGCTGAAGCGGGTTTGGCAGTACCGGGATTTGAAATGGATGTGCGTTACCGAAGTGCTTGAAAAAGCACCCCATATCAAGACGATCAAATCAATATCAGGCGGATTACTCGAACACAATTGTCTTCTTGCCGGATACCAACGCAGCCTAGCATGCAATCACGCATTCGCCAGGCAAGCAGAATTTGACTTGTGGAGCGAAGAAGTGGCCATCATCGTTACTTTCCTTGCCACACAATTCAAGCACAACATAATATTGCTAGTGACGCATCACACCTGCTGAAGACATGAATTACGCGATTTTGCCTGTTGTCGGGCACAATCCGGGAATCTGGATTGAAAGACCGGCCGGCATCTGTGCAGAAAACTGGCGAATAAAACAAAAACGGTTACTTCAGTTTGTCGTTCATTGCCGCTTTTAATGTGGCACCGGCCCTGAAGGCGGGAACCTTGGCCGCCTTGATCTTCAATGCTTGCCCGGTTCTTGGATTGCGACCGATGCGCGCGGCACGCTCGCGTACCTCGAAGATGCCGAAACCAGCCAGGGTGATTTTGCCGCCCTTTCCCAGAGTGCTGCTGATGATTTCGATCAGTGCCAGGACGTTGCGGTTCGCGTTCGCCTTGGTGGCGCCGGTCTTGTCGGCCAATGCGGCTATGAGTTCTTTTCTGTTCATGTCTTACCTCTGGTGTATAGCTGTGCTATGCAGCGTTAATGTTTGACTTCAAGTATTTGAAGCGAGTGGTGGTGCGATCGTTGGTGCTGGGCCATTGCGGCTAAAACAGATAATCCTGGCTCAAGGTGGTTCCATGGTATTTGTCTGGGGTTGTTAAAACGGATTTCAGTAACGTCCGTGCATGCTGTATAAATAATTGCTCATCTCTTCTTTCTCGGCGTTCTTGCGTCTGGCCACGCCATGCACATGCCGGACCAGATTGCGCATCACGCAATACACGATGGCAGGATGCGAAAACAGCAAAGTTTCCAGCTTGGCGCGTTGCAGCAATAGAACGGCACTGCCTTTATTGACTTTTATCCGGGCACTGACGTTCATCAAATTGCCGCCCACAAAGCTGATGATCCTGGCCAGATCGCCCGGCACTTCAAGATGCAGTGACACAGGTTCGTTTCCGACAAATGCACTGACTTCGATGTCGCCCTCGACCAGGATCATCAGGGCATCCTTCAATGAATCATCGTCCAGTTCGGCATTAAACTCGCTGATCTCGAAGTATTGAATAGTGACGAGGTTGGCCAGCACATTGATTTCGAAGTCGCGCAAATTCTCCACCAGTCTGCTGATGTGAAGCGCTCTCAGAACCCGTTCGTCGGGTATCATCAAATCGCCCATCATGTGCATCGCTGCCAGCGGATTTCCGTGTTGCGTGCCGTGTTGCGTATTGGTCAGTTTCATTTAAGTTGCTTCTCAAAAATTATGGGCAGTGTGAAGGTGCCAATTCAGGTAATTCGTAACTCATCATTATGGATATGCCATCCGTTAAGATTCATAACTATTCGTCTTTATTTCAGTACCCAGCCAACCGCAACCATTAAAAAAATGACAACCACCCGCAGCAGCTCGAATAAAAAATATTTGAATTTTGGCTTCATGTTTTGTTACTCTCAAATAATCTTTCAGATGCATAGGCTGCTTTGTCCCGATCATCATATTTGTCCCTAAGCTCTAACATGCAATTTACATGCCCAATGTAAATTTGCGCATTTCCCCGGCAATTATTCATTCCATATAACTTGTGGCCGGCGCTGCCGATATGGCTCAATGCATATCAACCAAGCTGATATGCTGCATGCTGGAAGGCGGGTGCAGGTGTCATGACCGCTTCAATTCATGTTGTGAACGCGCGTTTTGGCAGGAAGGGCGAATATTTCATCAGCACCAAAACCAAGCGTGGCGCACCGTCTGTGTGCGCTGTCTACACCTGTAGCAAAAAGCAATCACCACCAGTTTCCGACAGCCGGGCGGTGTTGCATCCCCCCGACAAGCGTGAGACCTGGGTTATTACATGTGAACGGATGGCATTGATCTGCGCGAGCCGGAAGAAGCAAAATGAAAAGCTCTGGATACTATGGCTTACGGAGAGCGTGCTTAATGCCTTGCATGACAAACAGTCAGATGCAATACAAAGGCACCTTGCGGTGCCCTTTGTATTGGGTTTAGGAAGTCAGTTCAGTAAAGAATAGTCGCCGGGGCAAAAAATTCGTTGTGGTTTTGCGCAATCGGGGAAAGGATTTTTTCATTTCGACACGATAACCAGTCCGCGCGCTTTATTGCTGGTCGTGTCGATCGTGGCGATCGCCTGTTGCAGCAGGCCGATGCTGACCCATACCGGGGGATATTTGTACTTGGCCACATCGAGTATCAGCACGCTGTCGGATTGCGCATCATAGGCCGCCAATACCGACCAGTGCCCTCCCCCGACCTGCCCCAGATTCGCACGAAAATAATTGGCCAGCACGAACCGCCCGTCATCTCCCAGCGCTTTCTTCAGCAAGGTGCGCAGGCCCTCCTCGCTGAGGGTGTCGCCCGCGATGGATATTGCCTTGACGCCCTGGCGAGACAGCGTTTCGGCCATCTGCTCCCGCGTCATGCCCATCGCGAGCACAGTCTGCGGACTGATGACTTTGACGACCTCGGGGGTGAAAAAGTTGGTTTGGGTGAAGTAGGCGTAGGGCGCATAGGCAGGGTCAACGGGCTTGGGTATCGGCATCGCGTTGAGCACGGTGATGGCGCTGGCCACGGAACAATACGACTGGGTGATCTGCGCGGCGAAGTTCGGCGCAAGCTGCCAGTAATCCGCATCGGCCGGCATGCGGGCGCGCAGTGCCTTGCCTTCGGCCGAGTCCCAATAGACGACGGCGGGCTGTGCACTTGTAGACGCCGTAGCCGGTGACTCGCCAAAAGCGGGCGACACGAAGACGTAGAGAATGATTGCGAGTACGAGATTTTTCATAAGTTACCTTTCTACTTCTGCAATTCTATCACTGCCTAGTTCAGGATTAGGGAAGCTCTGCATAAGTACGAAATACGGTTCGATACATTTTCCGTTCGCCCTGAGTGCCGTGCGTAGCATGGTGTATCGAAGGGGCGAACGGAAAACACTCACCGCGAACGGTATTTATTTAGAGCTTCCTTAGCAAGGCGCGGGATCAGCGGAACACGATGGTCTTGTTGCCGCACACCAGCACGCGGTCTTCCACGTGGTAGCGCAGGCCGCGTGCCAGCACGGCCTTTTCGATGTCCATGCCGTAGCGCACCATGTCGCCCACGCTGTCGCCGTGATCGATGCGCATCGTGTCCTGCTCGATGATTGGGCCGGCATCCAGTTCGGCGGAAACATAATGGCAGGTCGCGCCGATCAGTTTCACGCCGCGATGGTAGGCCTGATGATAGGGCCTCGCCCCGGCGAACGAGGGCAGGAAGCTGTGATGGATATTGATGATGCGTCCGGCATAACGGGTGCACAGATCCGGCGGCAGTATCTGCATGAAGCGCGCCAGCACCATCACATCGCCGCGTTCCGCATCGAAGCGGAGCGCGATCTCTGCGAAGGCGGCGGCCTTGGCTTGCTCATCGTCTTTGGGCATATCCACGTAATGAAACGGAATGCCGTGCCATTCGACGAAGCCGCGCAACGCCTGGTGGTTGGAGATGACGCAGGGAATGTCCACGCGCAGTTCGCCGCTGCGCCAGCGATGCAGCAGATCGTTCAGGCAGTGATCATGCTGGCTGACCACCACCACCACGCGCTTCCTGAGATCGGAATCGCTGACCTGCCAGGTCATCTGGAATTCGGCGGCCAGCGCGGCGAAGCGCGTGCGCAATTCCGCCGCATCGAACGGCAAGGAATCGGCGCGGATTTCCTGGCGCATGAAAAACAGCTGCGTTTCCAGATCGGTGTGGTAACTGGCCTCGACGATCCATCCGCCGTGCTGCGCGACGAAGCCGCTCACCGCCGCGACGATGCCGACCCGGTCCGGACAGGAAAGTGTCAAGGTGTAGCGGTG
>JADGRM010000137.1 GCA_017880945.1 Gallionella sp.
AGCGGCGCGCCATAGCGGGTTCCCACCGTATGCAGCGCAGTATAGCCAGCCAAACTGATGCCGGAGATCAGCACCACCATCAGCCACGCCTGATGCGGATTGAAAGCGTTGTAGGGGCCGTAACTCTGATCGGGCAGTATCGGCAGCACGATAAAAGTCAGCACGGAAAATTGCAGCACGGCGACCAGATCGCTACGCTTGAGACGCTGCGACATCCCACGCAACTCGGGTTTGAAATAGAGCAGGGCGGTGACACCTATTGCCAGCATCACGGCAAGTTTGGCAAGACCATACCAGATCATCGCGCCCAGCCCGTAACACAGCAATAAGGCGATGATGGTGGTTGTGCCCGGATCATTTTCCCTGTCCTGAGCCTGTCGAAGTGGTTCGATAGGATTGTTGTGGTATGCCGCGATGATCATGCCGGCCACGGCAAGCAGACCGGCGATAAGCAGCCAGGGTGAGCCGAGTTTTGTGGTAAGCAGTGCTGAGAGCGTGCCGAATATGGCTACCAGGGCGAAGGTGCGCAGCCCTGCCTTTGCCGATGGGGTGCGCTCGCGCTCCAACCCGATCAGCAGACCGATGGCCAGGCTGGTGAGGAACTGCGGCAAGGCTTCGATGCCGTTGTTTTGCAGAAAAATGGTTTCCATCATGACCTCTTTAAAACAGGCAATTCGTAGGGTGGACTATGCCCACCTTGTCGGGCTGCTTCGACAGGCTCAGGACAGGCGAAGCCCGGCCTACAGAACCTTATTTCATTACTTCCCGCCAATGCCGGATGACAAGTTGCAAACTCTGCGTCCCATTGTATTCATTGACGCTCAGGCTGTACACGGCATGGATGTGTTCGGGCAATGGTTCGTTGTGTCCGAACAGTATCGCCTCGATGAGTTTACCTTTTGTACCAAGACGCAGCTTGAGATGTTTCTCGCCGACCACGCG
Organism: Gallionella sp.; assembly: GCA_017880945.1. Taxonomy (GTDB): domain Bacteria; phylum Pseudomonadota; class Gammaproteobacteria; order Burkholderiales; family Gallionellaceae; genus Gallionella. The sequence goes on from JADGRM010000137.1 coordinate 943, forward strand.
CTGATTCTGCACGACGAAGTCATCGTCGAATTGCGGGGCAGGGAAGCCTTGCCCCCATACTTGTTCATCCAACAGACGCGCCACTTCCAGATTCATTTCGGCGTGTTCCAGCGCGCCATCGGTTTCGATGCGCTGTGCCAAATCGCTTGCGTCGAGCAGTTCGCCGGACACTTTTTCAAAGGCCGTGACGAAGTCATCGAAGTTGGCTTCGGCGATAGTCAGGCCTGCTGCGGCAGCGTGCCCGCCGAATTTTTTGATCAGCGCGGGATGGCGTTTGCTGACCAGGTCCAGTGCGTCGCGCAGATGCAGTCCGGCGATGGAGCGTCCCGAGCCCTTTATTTCTCCATTATTGGATCGCGCAAAGGCGATGGTCGGGCGATGGAATTTTTCCTTGAGACGCGAGGCGAGGATGCCGATCACGCCTTGATGCCATGTCTCATCGAACAAAGTGAGACTGAAATTATCTTTCGGGTCGATATGTTCCAGTGCCGCGAGTGCATTTTCCTGCATATCCGTTTCGATGCTGCGCCGCTCGCGATTGAGCGCGTCCAGCTTAGCGGCGATCTGTAGCGCGGTTGATGCGTCATCGGTCAACAAACAGTTGATGCCCAGGCTCATGTCGTCCAGTCTGCCCGCCGCATTCAGGCGCGGCCCGACAGTAAAGCCCAAGTCCTGGCTGGAGACTCGCGCCGGATCTTTTTTTGCCACTTGCAGCAGCGCATTGATACCGGCGCAGGCGCGTCCGGCACGGATGCGCTGAAGTCCCTGTTGCACCAGGATGCGATTGTTCTGGTCGAGCCTGACCACGTCGGCAATCGTGCCCAATGCGACCAGATCGAGCAGTTCGGCGAGCCGGGGTTCGGCCAGGACAGCAAAGGACCCGCGCAAGCGCAGTTCGGCGCGCAACGCCAGCAGTACATAAAACATCACGCCTACCCCAGCCAGATTCTTGCTGGGGAATGCGCAGCCGGGCTGGTTGGGATTGACGATGCAGGCCGCATCCGGCAGCGTGTCGCCGGGCAAATGATGATCGGTGACCAAGACTTGCATTCCGAGTAGATTGGCCTTGGCCACGCCTTCGACGCTTGCGATGCCATTGTCCACGGTAATCAGAATGTCCGGAAACGATTGCGCTGCAAGTTGCACGATCTCAGGCGTCAAGCCATAACCGTATTCGAAACGATTTGGCACGATGAAGTCGATTTGCGCGCCGAAGGCACGCAAGCCGCGCACAGCCACCGCACAGGCAGTCGCCCCGTCTGCATCGTAGTCGGCGATGACCATGAGTTTTTTTTTCGCGGCGATCGCATCAGCCAGCAAACCTGCCATTTCGCGGGCGTTTTTCAGCGCATCGAATGGCAGCAGTTCTGCAAAGGTAGTGTCCAGTTGCTTGCTATCGGTGATGCCGCGTGCCGCGAAAATCTTCGCCAGGGCAAACGAATAACCGCTGTCGCGCAAGTGTTGCACGGCGGCTGCGGAAAAGCGGCGGAGGGTGATCTCTGTCATGCGGGTGCCCGGACAAAATTTTTCGTAGTGATCGTCTGTATATGCAACTCAAGTGAATCGAGTTTAACACCCTCCGGACAAGACAGCCTTATACGAGGCAAACAGCGATACGGCATTTTGTGACCTCGTTTTTTCCGGCCAATTGCGCTAGAATCGCGCCACTTTTCAAGTCCGGCATGGAAAAAACGTGGCACTCATAGTTCAGAAGTACGGCGGAACATCGGTCGGCAGTCCTGACCGCATCAAGAACGTGGCGCGTCGCGTCGCTAAATTCAAGGCGCTTGGGCATCAGGTGGTTGTGGTGGTCTCCGCAATGAGCGGTGAGACCAACCGACTGATCGGGCTTGCCCATGAAATTCAGAAACACCCCGACCCGCGCGAGCTGGATGTGATCATCTCCACCGGCGAGCAGGTCACCATCGGCCTGCTGGCGATGGCTCTGAAGGAACAGGGGCTGAACGCCAAGAGCTACACCGGCGCGCAAGTCAAGATTCTTACCGACAGCGCCTTTACCAAAGCGCGCATCGTCAGTATCGACGAACAAAACATACGTGCCGATCTGGCGAACGACTGCGTGGTGGTGGTGGCGGGTTTTCAGGGTATGGACGAAGACGGTAACATCACCACGCTGGGACGCGGCGGTTCGGATACCACGGGTGTGGCGATCGCGGCTGCGCTGCGTGCCGATGAATGCCAGATTTACACCGATGTGGATGGTGTTTACACCACCGATCCGCGCCTGGTTCCTGAGGCGCGCCGCCTGAAAACAATTACCTTTGAAGAGATGCTGGAGATGGCCAGTCTGGGCTCCAAGGTGTTGCAAATTCGCTCGGTGGAATTCGCCGGCAAATACAAGGTCAAGCTACGCGTGCTGTCCAGCTTTGAAGAAGAAGGTGAGGGCACGCTGATTACTTTTGAGGACAACGACAAAATGGAAAAAGCAATCATTTCCGGGATCGCGTTCAACCGCGACGAAGCAAAAATCACCGTGATGGGCGTGCCCGACAAGCCCGGTATCGCTTACCAGATTCTGGGGCCGGTCAGCGATGCCAACATCGACGTGGACATCATTATCCAGAACGTCGGTGTGGACGGCACCACTGACTTTTCCTTTACCGTGCATCGCAATGAATTCGCCAAAGCGATGGACATCTTGAAGAACAAGGTGCAGCCGCACATCGGTGCGCGCGAAGTCATCGGCGATAACAAGGCGGCGAAGGTATCCGTGGTCGGTGTCGGGATGCGTTCGCACGTCGGCATAGCCAGCAAGATGTTCCGCACCCTGGCGGAAGAGGGCATCAACATCCAGATGATCTCCACTTCGGAAATCAAGATTTCCGTGGTCATCGACGAGAAATATCTTGAGCTGGCCGTGCGCGTGTTGCACAAAGCCTTCGGTCTCGATCAGGAAGACGCGTAGGGCCTATAAATTTAAAATGCTAAGCGAGACAAGGCGCGAGAGAAATTTTAGTGCGCGGCATATGTTTTATATGTGAGCAATAAAATTTCTTGAACAACGCCATATCGCGACGGAGTTTAATTTTATAGAGATGACCATAATCGTTTGACCTTTCAGGTCAGTTACATTACTATGCGCGGCCTTCGGAGAGGTGGCCGAGAGGTCGAAGGCACGCCCCTGCTAAGGGCGCATACGAGCTTAAACTTGTATCGAGGGTTCGAATCCCTCCCTCTCCGCCAGCTAGTCTAACTAGTTGAATTAAAAGGTAATTATGTGGGCGTACTCTCCGCCTGTAGCCGACTCTACGGCAATTCCCTCATTCTCTGTTTTCGATTTTCTCGATATCCAATGCAATTTATTGCGGCTATTCTCTGAACGCAATTTCGCCGCTCCCACTATCAAATAAAACTCGATTTAGAAAGAGTTATGGCGCGAGAGAAGATGAGTGGTTTCAAAATTATCGTTGCATGACATTAATAACGTCGTCCCAATCCAAAAGCGTGTTGACTTGATGCCTAATAACAAGTCATCACCTAAATATTCTCTAAAGCGATTTTTGGAGAATTTATACGACTTTGCCATTTGTAACGCATTGATAAATAAAGGAATATAAATTGGAAAATCAAACCTGTATCGAGAGTTCGAATGACTCTCCCCCGTCAACTAGTCTAACTAGTTGAATTAAAATGTAATTATGTAGGCGAACTCTCCGCCTGTAGCCGACTCCACGGCAGTTTCCTCATTCTCTGTTTTATGATTTCTCAGTTTCCAGCCCACTTATTTGCGGCTATTCTCTGAAGCGAATTTCGCCTGGAGGAGTGGCTCCGCTAGTTTGGACAGTATTTCCCATTTCTTAAGTGGAAGCCTTGCGGTTAATGCCTACGCTGCTTTTTGCATTGCAGGTAGGTTGTCGAAGTAGAAATCATCCGGTGTTTTGTCGTCAAGCGCCGTGTGCGGTCTGTTCTGGTTGTAGAACTTGAAGTATTTCTCCAAGCCCCGCTTTGCATCACTCACGCTGTCGTAGGCGTGCAGATAAACCTTTTCGTATTTGACGCTCTGCCAAAGTCGTTCCACGAACACGTTGTCCCGCCAGCAGCCTTTGCCGTCCATGCTGATCTGGATGCCGTTGTCCTTCAGCAGGCCGGTGAAGTCGAGGCTGGTGAACTGGCAGCCCTGGTCGGTGTTAAAGATTCCAGGCTTCCCATAACGGTTGATTGCCTCTTGCGCCGCCTCCTTGCAGAAATCGGTGGTCAGGGTATTGGACAGTCGCCACGACAGCACTCGACGGCTCGCCCAGTCGATGACGGCGAACAGGTAAACGAAGCCGCGCTTCATCGGGATGTAGGCGATGTCCGCCGCCCAGACGTGGTTGGAACGGGTGATGGATAGATTACGCAGCAAGTAGGGATAGATGCGATGTGCCGGGTGGCGCTTGGTGGTGTTGGGCTTGCGATACAGCGCATGGAGTTCCATCCGCTCCATCAGCGTGGATACGCGGCGGCGACCGACTGGGTTCCCTTCACGTTTGAGCATCTTGGACAGCATCCTCGCACCGGCGAAAGGATGCTCCAGATGCAATTCGTCTATCCGGCGCATCAGCGCAAGTTCCTCGGGCGATACCGGAACCGGTTGGTAGTAGGCCGTTGAGCGCGCCAGTTCCAGTATCTGGCATTGCTGCACCAGTGGCAGTTTGTGGGTTCGGTCGATCATCGCTTTGCGCTCAGCAATCCCGCCTTGGTGAGCGCGCTTTCTAAAAAATCATTCTCCAGCGTGAGCTGCCCGATCTTGGCGTGGCGTATCTTGAGATCGGGTTCAGCGGCCTTTGTTCTTGGGCCGCTGCCAAACACGTCGGCTGCTGACTCCTGCAACTGCTGCTTCCATTCCGAAATCTGGTTGGGGTGTACATCAAAGTGTTCAGCCAACTCCGCCAGTGTCTTGTCGCCCTTGATCGCGGCTATTGCCACCTTGGCCTTGAATCCCGGTGCGTGATTCCTTCTCGTCCTTCTCATGCGCTTGCTCCTCTGTTTGCCGTGACCTGCACGGCTTGGGTTGAGCAAGGCTAACACTTAACGGGCTGTCCGAATTTGCGAGGCCACTTCT
>JADGRM010000138.1 GCA_017880945.1 Gallionella sp.
GCGCGCACCTGCGGGGTGGCATCCAGTCCGCGCGCTTCCATCGTGCGCGGCACCAGCGCGATGCGCGCGAGGATGTCGTGCTGCGTTTTTGCGGCCATCTCCCATAAGCTGCTGTGCGCGGGGAAATCACCATATGCGTAACCCTGGACTTGCAGATGTCCGGCCAACAGGGAGAAGTGCAGCGCCTCTTCATCCGCCACATGCAACCAGTCGGCGTAATACTCACGCGGCATGCCGGCGAACCGCCAGATCGCATCCAGCGCCAGATTGATCGCATTGAACTCGATATGCGCCAAGGCGTGGATCAGGATGGCGCGTCCTTCCGGCGTGATCATCGAGCGGCGTTTGACCAGGCGCGGTGCCACCAGCTCGGGCTTGGGCGGATGGCCGGGTATGGTTTGTTGTGCAGCCAAAGCCGTATGCGTATCCAGTTTGATTTCATCAGACAACCATGCTTGCGCCAGAAGTCTCACACCTGCAGCCTTGCGGGCGGCATCGCGTTCGGCAAGCCAGAAAAGGGATGCCAGTCGCAATTCTGTCGGTCGAGAAGTATCGTTATTTAGTGATGGGGTATTCAAAATATCAGCTCCGGAAGGTTACGTACCCAGCCATGACTTTGGTAAGAAGTGTGTCCAGTTTTGCAGTCGAACACAATAGGCTCAACGGCTAAATAGATGGGCCGCCAATTGGGGGAAGAAATATTACCAATAATTTTAGCAAGACCTATAATGACCTTGGGTTTCTTAAGGTCATGTTGCCTTCTTGCCATCTGGATATGTGTATCCATCACATTTGGCTTGGGCTACCAGGGAGTCTCTCTCGGGTAACGGAGGTTGGCGTGATTTTGCGTTTCCCGGTTTCTTCTTAATTAATTACCAAGGAGAGTTGAAATGGTTGAAGTGATCTTCTTTATTGGCCTGTTTGTTCTTACCGGAATAATCATCGTTACTGATAATCAAGAATGGAACAGGAAAAAATAATCGACTTGGTGTAAGTCCTGTTGCTCATGGGGCGTACTGATTCCCAAGCCAGAACCAAGTATCCCGAATATCCTGAGTTGACTGCGGGTTGTTTGACTAGTCGCGCGTTCGTCCGGTTTGGTGGACTGGCATTTCAAAGGGTTGGCATCGATTGCCGACCCTTTTTCATTTTGGCAACCAGTTCATATGCCTTGCGGTTTCAAACACAAAGTGTAAAAGCGCAGTAGTTGTGCAGAGGTCTTTTCTTGTAAGATGCGCAGCATGATGAAACAAGAACCCACAAAACGCATTGTGCTCGGAATCACCGGCGGTATCGCGGCCTATAAGGCGGCGGAGTTGTTGCGCCTGCTGATGAAGCAGGGCATAGAGGTGCAGGTTGCAATGACCGAGGCGGCTTGTCATTTCATCACGCCGACCACGATGCAGGGTCTGTCCGGCAAGCCGGTATTCACCGACCAGTGGGATGCGAGTGTGCCGAATAATATGGCGCATATCAATCTGAGCCGTGCCGCTGATGCGATTTTGATCGCGCCCGCGAGTGCCGATTTCATTGCAAAGCTGGTGCATGGCCTGGCGGATGACTTGCTCTCCGCCTTGTGCCTGGCGCGCAATTGCCCGCTGATCATCGCGCCAGCGATGAACCGCGAGATGTGGATGAATGCCGCGACGCAACGCAACATCAAGCAACTGCTTGCCGATGGCGTGCAGGTGCTGGGTCCGGACAGCGGTTTGCAGGCCTGTGGTGAGGAAGGAATGGGGCGGATGCTGGAGGCCGTGGAGTTGGCGCGGGATGTTATAGCGTTGCTGCTCGACACCCCCTTTTCCCCGGTCTCAGCCCATCGCTTCGCTGGCCCCGCAAGCGGTGCGAGGGAAATGATTTCGTCGTCAACGAACCAGTTATTACCCAGGAAATTATCCGGCAAAAAAATACTGATCACGGCCGGGCCGACCTACGAAGCCATAGACACGGTGCGCGGTATCACCAATCGCAGTTCCGGAAAGATGGGCTATGCCATCGCACAGGCCGCGCTGGAGCTGGGTGCGAAAGTGGTGCTGGTGTCCGGTCCGACCGCGCTCGCCAAACCACAAGGCGTACAAAGCGTTGATGTGCAAAGTGCCGCGCAGATGTTCGATGCGGTCAAACAACACCTGACCGATTGCGATATCTTTATCGGCGTGGCGGCGGTGGCAGATTATCGCGTTGCTCAAGCCAGCACGCAAAAAATCAAGAAGAGCGCGGATAATCTCACGCTGGAACTCGTCCCCAATCCGGACATACTGGCGTATGTCGCCAACCTGCCGAATCCTCCGTTCTGCGTGGGTTTTGCTGCCGAGAGCGAGAATCTCGTGGAGTATGCCGAGCAAAAACGCCGCGCGAAAAAGTTGCCCTTGCTGGTGGCCAATCTGGTACAGCAGGCTGTCGGCAGCGACGACAACGAACTGGTGTTATTCGATGACAGCGGCAGACAAACTCTGCCGCGCGCCGACAAACTGACGCTGGCGCGTCAATTGATGCAGCGCATTGCACAACGCATTAAGTGAGGAGTACTGAAATGAAACACATCGCCCCAACGGAACACATATCCGTCGATGTCAAGATTCTCGACCATCGCTTGCATGAAAACATGCCCGGCTATGCGACTGCCGGTTCGGCAGGGATAGATTTGCGCGCCTGCATCGAACACAACATGGTGATACAACCCAAGCAATGCGAACTCATCCCCAGCGGCATTGCCATTCATTTAAGCAACCAGGGCTATGCCGCGATGATTTTGCCGCGTTCCGGTTTGGGGCATAAGCACGGCATCGTGCTGGGTAACCTGGTCGGGCTTATCGACTCGGATTATCAGGGACAGATTTTCATTTCGTTATGGAACCGCAGCCAGATCCCTTTCACGCTGATGCCGATGGAGCGCATGGCGCAATTGGTGATCGTGCCGGTGATGCAGGCGAAGTTCAATATCGTGGAAGAATTTCCGCTGAGCGAACGCGGCAGCGGCGGTTTCGGCAGCACCGGCAAGCACTGAAAAGCTTGATCAGCCGCGCGCGATCACTGCCTCGATTTCGGCAAAAGTGCGCGCCAATTCGAAGCTCTGTACCTGGGCACCCAGCTGACGGGCGATTTGGGTGATAGAGAACAAGCCGCACACTGCTTGCTTGCCGTCCGATCCTTCTGCTACCACCAGCGCGTGTTGCCGGTGGGATTTTTTCAGGCTGGCGACGATTTGTCCGACCTCGGCATTTTTTACATCTTCGATTTTCAATGCTTCCAACTCGCGCTGTGTCGTCATGATGTCACGCACCATGATATCGGCATGAGTTCCACCCATGTTTTGCAGGTAGCGCATCGGTTTTTCCCCCAGCACATCGGATGCACTCAACAACCCTGCCACCTGATCGTTGTCATCCAACACCAGCAGCAGGCGCACCCCATACCGGATCATTTTGGCATTGGCTTTGTCCATCGAGGTCTTGGCGCGCACACTCACCACCGAGACCTTGTTCAAATCGGTCATGACGCCGATTGCAGGATCGCTCAGCTTGACGCGCTCCGGCAGTATCTGAACCGGGCGCACAAATGACGAACCCGCTTTCAGAGAATATATTTGCAGTGGGTTGTATTCTTTGATCATGCTGCACTCCTTGGAAAATTTATCGGGAATTACCTATGCGCAGGTTGCAGATTGGCGGCGTTATGCTTGGGCACCGGAAGGTAGCCGGCCAACTCGTTAAGTGCCAGCGTATAAACTTCACGTTTGAATTCAATCACTGCGTTGATGTCCAGCCAGTAATTGTTCCAGCGCCAGGCATCAAACTCGGGATGCGTACTGGCGCGCAAACAGACATCACAATCACGACCAACCAGAAGCAACAAAAACCATATCTGCTTTTGTCCGCGATAACCACCGCGCGATTCACGCTTGCTCCAGCTTTGCGGAACCTCATAACGCATCCATTCCCGGGTGCGTCCGAGTATTTTTACATGTTCCGGCATCAAGCCGACCTCTTCGTGCAACTCGCGGTACATCGCCTGCTCCGGGGTCTCGCCATGCTGAATCCCGCCTTGCGGAAACTGCCATGCATGTTGTCTCACTCGCTTGCCCCAAAGCACCTGATTCCTGCTGTTTGTGATGATAATGCCGACATTCGGGCGGTAGCCGTCTCGGTCTATCATTTTCATCTCTACTTAAATTAATTTTAATGAGCTGATTCTTTCACATTTCCTCTTCAATGAAAAGCGAATCAGCTGTTTAGAAATTCCTTAACATACCGAATCACTCGCATTCCCTGTAAAATCTCACACTCACAACCATAACCGGGTCGTATTCAACATGCGCGTTTCACAATTTTTCATTTCCACCCTTAAAGAGGCCCCCTCCGAAGCAGAACTCGCCAGCCACAAACTGATGATGCGCGCGGGTTATATCAGGAAGCTTGCCAGCGGCCTGTACACCTGGATGCCGCTTGGATTGCGCATATTGCGCAAAGTGGAAAACATCGTGCGCGAAGAAATGGATCGCAGCGGCGGGATCGAATTGCTGATGCCCGCCATACAACCCGCCGAACTGTGGCAGGAAACCGGGCGCTGGGAAGTGTTCGGGCCGCAGATGCTTAAAATAAAGGATAGGCACGACAACCAATTCTGTTTCGGCCCCACCCACGAAGAAGTGATCACCGATATTGCACGCCGTGAAATCCGCAGTTACAGGCAACTGCCGATCAACTTCTATCAGATCCAAACCAAGTTTCGCGACGAGGTGCGCCCGCGTTTCGGCGTGATGCGCGCACGCGAATTCCTGATGAAGGATGCCTATTCCTTCCATGCCGATTATGCGAGTCTGGAGCAAACTTACCGTGTCATGTATGACACTTACTCGCGCATCTTCACCCGCCTTGGCCTGAAGTTCCGTGCCGTCGCGGCGGATACCGGCGCGATCGGCGGCAGCGGTTCGCATGAGTTTCATGTGCTGGCGGATTCGGGTGAGGATGCACTGGCCTACTGCCCGACTTCTGAATATGCCGCGAATGTGGAACTGGCGGAAGCGGTCGTTCCGGCTGGGACACGTTCAGCACCATCAGAAGTGATGCGAGATGTGGAAACACCCAGGCAAACCACCTGTGAGCAGGTGGCAGAACTGTTGGCTATCCCATTGCAACGCACGGTGAAGCTGCTGGCACTGGTGGCTGCGGATACCTTGCATATTCTGCTGTTGCGCGGTGATCACAACCTGAATGAAGTCAAGGCCGCCAAGCTGCCGGGGCTTGCCGATTTCCGCTTTGCCACGGAAGATGAGATTCGGGCCCATTTTAATTGCCCCCCCGGTTTCCTTGGCCCGGTCGGCGTCGATCGTACAAAGACACGCGTCATCGCCGACCGAACCGTGTCCATGATGAGCGATTTTGTTGTGGGTGCGAATAAACCCAAGTTTCATATCGCCGGAGTGAACTGGGGGCGCGATCTGCCCGAACCCGACTTGGTGGCAGACATTCGCAATGTCGTCACGGGCGACTCGTCACCGGACGGGAAAGGCACGCTGGAAATCTGCCGCGGCATCGAAGTCGGCCATATTTTCCAGTTGCGCACCCAATATGCCGAAGCCATGAAGGCCACTTTTCTGGACGCGCACGGCAAAGCGCAAATCATCGAGATGGGCTGTTACGGCATCGGTGTGTCGCGCATCGTCGCCGCCGCCATCGAGCAGAATTATGACGAGCGCGGCATCATGCTGCCGGCTGCGATGGCGCCGTTTCAAATCGCCATCGTGCCGATCGGCATGGGCAAGAGCGAAGCGGTACGCAATGCCGTGGAAAAATTGTATGCCACGCTGCAAGCCGCTGGAATCGACGTGTTGCTGGATGACCGCGACGAGCGTCCCGGCGTGATGTTTGCCGACATGGAGTTGATCGGCATTCCGCACCGCCTGGTCATCGGCGAGCGCGGCTTGAAGGACGGCATGCTGGAATATCAGGGACGGCGCGATGCCGCCGCACAAGCCATCCCCTTGCAAAATGCGCTGGAGTT
>JADGRM010000139.1 GCA_017880945.1 Gallionella sp.
GCTCTCAGGCCGGTATCCGGGCTCACAAGTCTTGATTCGCCGCCTTCCCATGATCGCTCACAGTGGCACACTGGCAAATCCACACTCGCTTACCGTTGCGGGGGCAGCTCAGGCATAGGGAACTCAATGTTCCCGCACCTGCTTCCCGTTTAACTCGTCTGCAAAAGCAGATGAGCACCTCAAAGCGGTGCGCACTTTACCACAAACATATTGCTTCTTATCGAAACAAGCATTGCCGAGAGCCTACAAAACGCTTGCATAAGACCGCCTTACCGTTTGACTTATCAGCACTTTTCAAACTATAGTCAGAATATGGAAAACGAATTGAACGCACTGGAAGGCAAACTTGCCCAGCTGATACAAGTCAGCGGCAAGTTGCGTGCGGAAAATCACCAATTGCGCCAGGAGTTAGCGCACGCACTCAGCAGCAATCGCCAGTGCAACGACAAGGTGGAAATCGCAAAGGCGCGCCTGGAAAAATTACTGATCACCCTCCCCGAAGATTAACCATGAGCAACACCACAAAAACTTTGGAAATCAAGATTCTCGACCGGGAATTGCGTATCTCCTGCCCCGATGAGGAGCGCGGAGAACTGCTGGATGCAGTGGCTTATCTGGACAAAAGAATGCGCGAGATCCGCGATGCCGGCAAGATCGCCAGTGTAGAACGCATCGCGCTGATGGCTGCGCTCAACATCACCCACGAATTGCTCACCACAAAAGTTGGACGGGGCGTTGACCTCTCCGACTTTAAGCGTAGAATGGATTCCATGCAGGCAGCGATTGATGAGGCATTAGCCGAACAAGACACGCTGTTTTAGTTTGTCCCCTGCGGTGTTCGTCAGGCCTATAATTCTTTGAACCAATAAGCTTTGCTTAGGCCGCAACCTTAGTTGTTACTGTTGTGCGCGTCCCCGGCGTATGTATCTGGCGGACGTACCTGATGTGACTTGGAAGCGGCCCACTTGAACCCAGGTTCAAGATGCTGGGTCAACGGCACAGGCGGGGGGCTTTATTCCAGTGCGACCTTGATTACATCGGGTCGCACTTTTTATTTGTGGACATCAACCATGCGCTACTGGCTAATGAAATCCGAACCCGGTGACGTCAGCATCGACGACCTTGCCGCCCTGCCCGACCAGACCGTTGCATGGTATGGCGTGCGCAATTATCAGGCGCGCAACTTCATGCGCGACCAGATGAAGGTCGGCGACGGTGTGCTGTTCTATCACTCCAACTGCAAGGAACCGGGCATCGCCGGCATCGCAAGGGTCAACAGCACCGCCTACCCGGACGCCACGCAATTCAAGCGCAACGGCAAATACTTCGACCCCAAGGCCACCCAGGAACAACCGCGCTGGTTCAATGTGGACGTGCAACTGGTCAAGAAGATCGCGCTGATCTCCATCGATGAATTGCGCAAACACCCGGAACTGGAACGCATGCGCACCTTGCAGCGCGGCAACCGCCTGTCCATCACGCCACTTGATCCTGTAGAGTGGAAATTCATCACCACCAAGCTGGCACACGACTGATGGAATGGTATGCAGCCTATTTGATGCTCGGCGCAATCGCCGGATTCCTGGCGGGGATGTTCGGTGTGGGCGGCGGCCTGGTGCTGGTACCCGTGCTGCTATTTCTGTTCGACTCGCAGCAGTTCCCTGCCGAACATGTGATGCTCCTCGCTCTCGGCACCTCGATGGCGGCGATCCTGTTCACCTCGCTGGCAAGCCTGCGCGAGCATCATCGGCACAGCGCGGTAAACTGGCGCGTAGTGCGCAACATCACCCCCGGCATCCTGCTCGGTACCGGTATAGGGGCATCGCTCGCCGCATCCATTCCGACACGCGGGTTGGCCATATTCTTCGCACTGTTCATGTATGCCGTAGCTGCGCAGATTCTGCTCAACATGCGCCCGCACGCTTCGCGCCAATTGCCAGGCGCAACCGGCATGACGCTGGCCGGCATGCTCACCGGCTGTTTGAGCAGCCTGGTCTCCATCGGCGGCGGATCCATCGTCGTACCCTTCCTGGTCTGGTGCAATATTCCGCTACGCAATGCTATCGGCACTTCCGCAGCGATTGGCTTTCCGGTTGCTATCGGCGGCACCATAGGATATGTGGTTACCGGCTTTAGCGTCCCCGCACTGCCCACACACTCTCTCGGCTTCATCTATTTGCCCGCCCTGTCCTGGATTTCGCTTGCCAGCATCATCACCGCACCGCTTGGCGCAAAAGCCACGCATCACATGAAGGTCGGGCTATTGCGCAAACTCTTCGCACTGCTGTTGCTGGCGCTGGCGACCAAACTGTTGCTCAAAGTGCTCGCCTGACCGACTGACAAAACGCCCCGAACAACCATGGAATCTGCGTTCCCAAAGCATGGTTTATGCGGATTGGCATAGCCGCACCTGGGATCAGACAATGACAGAGGCCCAATGAGACTGACAAATCTGCGCGATTCGTGTCTGCAAGCTATTGTTTTAGTGATGGCAGACTCATCAAGCAATGCATGGACACCATACTGAAAATTAAGTATCCTGCCACGGCACGCTGGCACTACGCCAAGCCAGCATTGAAGTATCTCTTCGGAATCAAATTCGCGAGCCTTTTTATTATGAACACCAATACTGACGTCGATAAAACCGGCTTTGAGCAAGAACTCGCTCAGCACATCATAACCGCGCTAAATCTGGATATAGATCTTGCAGAAATTGATCCCCTCGCACCGCTCTATGGAGATGACGGTCTCGGCATAGACTCGATTGATGTGCTTGAAATCTCCCTGGTACTGACCAAGCAGTACGGTGTTCAACTGCGTTCGGATGACGAGAAAAATGCCAAAATATTTGCCTCGCTGCGCAGCCTCGCCAACCATATCCAACAAAACCGGACGAAATAAATGCTGCCTCATGGCAATAAAGCCGGCGCGATTGCATTCGCCTTAGTTTTCCTTGGTTACCAATACCTCATTCATAAAGTAACTCTTTCCGGCCAGTTCACGCCGATCGCCGCAGCCATTGTTTTAATCCCCTTTGTTGTCGCAGCAGGATGGGCCATCGCACTTGAACTGGGTTTGATCCTGGCGCTACTGATAACCACTACCGTGATGATACTAGGCCTGGCATGGGTAAACATGTTTGGCCTGCCTTCAGTCATCATCTTCGGTCTGCCGCACTTGGTGACCAATTTATTCCTGATGTGGCTATTTGCGCGCACGTTGAAGGACGGACGAGAACCGTTGATCACATCGATAGCGCGGCGTGTTCACGGATCACTGAAACCCGAGATCGAAATCTACACCCGCCGTGTCACTTACGCGTGGAGCCTGTTTTTTTTGCTGCAAATAACAGTATCGCTGGGGCTGTATATTTTTGCCACACTGGAAGCCTGGTCTATGTATATCAATATCCTTAACGTCCCGCTGATCATCCTGATGTTCGTTTGTGAATATTCCTACCGCATACTGCGTTACCGCGACCACCAAAGCTCAATCCTTTCCGGTTTGCAGTTTTTTTTGCGCGACAAGCCGGCAGCGAAGCCGACCAAGGCTCGCTAATATCAACCCATGCCATCCATCCCTCTGCTGAAGTTCCATCTTCCGGAATCTGTGTTTGCGTGGCAAGACGGAAAGACTATTTCTGCACAACGTTTTTTGACTGATGTCATAGCGCTTGCGGAGCGATTGCCCGCACGTTCATATGTGCTCAATTTGTGCAACGATCGCTATCGCTTCATGGTCGGGTTTAGCGCAGCAATGCTGCGCGGCCAGATCAGCTTGCTGCCACCCAGCCACACTTCAGACCTGGTCAAACGACTCGCTCAGCAGTACGCAGACTTGTATTGCCTTACCGATGGTGCGCATGGCCCCGGGTCGCTGCAAACCATTTCCTATCCGGATCTGTCCGGTGTGAGCCTGCTGCAAACTCCGATGCCCGAAATACCAGCCTCGCAGGTGGCCGCAATCGTGTTTACCTCGGGATCTACAGGCAACCCGATGCCCAATGAAAAGAGCTGGGGTGCCATATCACGCAGCGTTACCGCCGAGGCCTGCCGACTGGGCATACTCAACCGCGGCGACCTGACGCTGCTGGGCACGGTTCCGCCGCAACACATGTACGGTTTTGAATCTACCGCCCTGATTGCGATGCAAGGCGGCGTGATACTGCACGCCGCCAAACCCTTTTTTCCGGCTGACATCAGTGCATTATTGAATGACATTCCGGGCCCGCGTGCGCTCATCACCACGCCGGTGCATCTGCGAGCCCTGCTCTCCAGCAACACAGACCTGCCGGAACTTGAACTGATCGTATGCGCCACTGCACCTTTGTCACGAGAACTGGCGATGCAAGCCGCAGAGCGCTTTGGTGCGCCGTTACAGGAGATATATGGCTTCACTGAAGCAGGCCAGATCGCCAGCCGGGAAACTGCCAAGACAGATGTATGGCGCACTTTTGACGGTTTAACGTTGCATCAAAAAGGTGATACCACTTATGTATCTGGCGGTCATGTCGTTGGCGAGCTTCCGTTTAGTGACATCACCGAGCTACGCAGCGACACCACTTTCCTGCTGCACGGCCGGACTTCCGATCTTATCAACATCGCGGGGAAACGCACCTCTCTGGCCAGCCTGAATCATCATCTCAATGCAATTGACGGCGTACAGGATGGTGTATTTTTCATGCCCAATGAGCAGGAAAGCAATACCGCTCGATTGGCCGCATTTGTCGTTGCGCCTGAACTTGACGCCCGCGAAATATTGAAGGCATTGCGACTACGCGTCGACCCGGTATTTTTGCCCAGGCCCATACACAAAGTGGATGCCTTACCGCGCAACTCAACCGGGAAATTGCCCCGCACCAGCCTGGATAAACTTTTACAGCAATGCAAACGAGGTTGATGAAGTGACCGCACTGAAGCTGCAATTTGCCGTAAATCATCCTTGTGGCGCGGGACATTTCCCGGGCAATCCGATCATTCCGGGCGCGCTATTGCTGGATGAAGTGCTGATCCGCATCGCAACCGATCTGGATATCGACGGCTGGGCATGGCGGGTAAAGTCAGCCAAGTTTCCACAGTCGGTGCGGCCCGGCGACACAGTACACATCAACTACACGCAAACAGCCAACGGCGAAATCCGCTTCGAATGTACCGTGTCCAACAGCAAGGTAATGTCGGGAATTGCGAGCGGCCACCCGGTAACCAACGAAAGTTTGCCGTCGTGAGTCAGGAGTGGACCACACGCCCGGAGCGCAGCAACGTATGGGCAATTCGTTTCATCGTCTGGGTCGCGCTCACCTTTGGTCGCCGCGTATCACGCGGCCTGCTTTACCCGATTTGTTTTTATTTCGTTATTTTTTCAGCGCAAGCGCGGGCCGCATCCCGGAAATATCTGGATCGCGCGCTGGGTCGCCGCTCGACGCTACGCGATGGTTTTCGGCATTGTTTTTTCTTTGCTTCGACTATCCTGGATCGGATTTTCCTGCTTAATGAACAAAACATCTTGTTTGAAGTTCGGGTGCAAGGCGAAGAGATATTCAAGGAAGTCATATCCGACGGACGCGGCTGCTTCCTCATTGGCGCCCACATGGGCAGCTTCGAGGTGCTGCATGCGCTCAGCCGCGATCAAGGACACGTGCAAACCAGCATGGTGATGTATGAGGAAAATGCGCGCAAACTGAACACGGTACTCAAGAACATCAATCCCCGGCGTAACCCACCCGTGATCTCGCTTGGGAAAATCGACTCCATGCTCAAAGTTCGCGAGGCGCTTGAACGCGGCGAATGTATCGGCATACTGGCTGATCGTGCCATATCCGGAGAAAAAATGATCTCCTGCGAATTCCTGGGCGGATCAGTAAAATTTCCCGCCGGCCCATTTCGCCTTGCCGCGATACTTGAACGCCCGATCATGCTGATGTTTGGCTTATATCAAGGCGGGAATCGGTATAATATTTACCTTGAGCGTCTGGTCGATCTGCA
>JADGRM010000140.1 GCA_017880945.1 Gallionella sp.
GAACTTGCGCCCAAGGGCGAACGACGCATGGGTGCGAATCCCCACGCCAACGGCGGCATGCTGCTGCGCGACCTGCGCATGCCGGATTTTCGCGACTATGCAGTCAACGTGCCCGAACCGGGTGTGAAAGGTATCGGCGACACGCATGTGCTCGGACCTTTCCTGCGCGATGTGGCGAAGATGAACAATGAACAGCGGAATTTCCGCGTGTTTGGTCCCGACGAGACACTCTCCAACGGTCTGGAAGCCCTGTTTGAAGTGACCCAACGCCAATGGGACGCAGCGACCGTGCCGAACGACGAGTTTCTCGCACCCAGCGGGCGCGTGATGGAAATGCTCAGCGAACACCAGTGCGAGGGCTGGCTCGAGGGCTACCTGCTTACCGGGAGGCATGGGCTGTTCAACTGCTACGAGGCATTCATTCACATCATCGATTCAATGTTCAACCAGCACGCCAAGTGGCTGAAGATCACCGCGCACCTGCCGTGGCGGCGCAAGATCGCCTCGCTGAACTACCTGCTGGCCTCGCATGTCTGGCGGCAGGATCACAACGGCTTCACTCACCAGGATCCCGGTTTCATCGACCACGTCGTGAACAAGAAGGCCGAGGTCGTGCGGGTTTACTTTCCGCCGGATGCAAACTGCCTGCTGTCGGTGATGGACCACTGCCTGCGCAGCCGCCATTACGTCAACGTCGTGGTCGCGGGCAAACACCCGGCGCCGCAATGGCTGACGATGGACGCCGCCGTCAAGCACTGCACCGAGGGTATCGGCATCTGGCAGTGGGCCAGCAACGACCAGGCCGTTGCACCCGACGTGGTGATGGCCTGCTGCGGCGACGTGCCCACGCTGGAGACGCTCGCTGCCGTCTCCATCCTGCGCGAGCATCTGCCCGACCTGAAGATCCGCGTGGTCAACGTCGTCGATCTGATGAAGCTGCAGCCGCCAAGCGAACATCCGCACGGGCTGAGCGACATGGATTTCGACGAGCTCTTCACCAAAGACAAGCCGGTCATCTTCGCCTACCACGCCTACCCGTGGTTGATCCACCGGCTGACCTACCGCCGCACCAACCACCACAACATCCATGTCCGCGGCTACAAGGAAGAAGGCACTATCACCACGCCCTTCGACATGACGGTGCTGAATGATCTGGACCGCTTCCATCTCGTGATGGACGCCATCGACCGCCTGCCGCAGACCGGCGACAAGGGCATCTACCTGAAGCAGCAGCTCAAGGACAAATTGATCGAGCACAAGCAGTACATCGACAAGTATGGCCAGGACATGCCGGAGATACGCAATTGGAAATGGGAAGAGAATGCAATACAAAAAAGGGATGCACCGGCGAAATGAGTTATGCGTGCTAGAGTGTCCTTAACTGGGAAAAAGCGGCGAAGAATATGAATAGTCAATCCAGCTCTACGAACCTCGGCACTGTTGTTTCGGTGCGCGGCAGTGTCGTGGATATCCGCTTTGATAAGTATTTGCCGCCCATCTATTCTTTGCTGCGCGCGGGGACGGAGGGCCAAATCGTTATCGAGGTACTGTCCCAGCTCGATGCACATCGGGTGCGCTGCATTGCGCTGACCCCTACGCAAGGCCTCGTGCGCGGTGCGGTAGTGAAAGACACCGGCGGGCCGTTGCAGGCGCCGGTTGGCAAGGCAATTCTTTCGCGCATGTTCGATGTTTTCGGCAACGTCATCGACCGCCAGCCGGCGCTGTCGGATGTGCAATGGCGCTCGGTCCATCGAGCGCCACCGCCTTTGTCGCGGCGTTCCACAAAATCAGAACTCTTCGAGACTGGTATCAAGGTAATCGATGTGCTCATGCCATTGGAGCGCGGCGGCAAAGCGGGCTTGTTTGGCGGGGCGGGTGTGGGCAAGACGGTGTTGCTCACCGAGATGATCCATAACATGGTCGGACAACAGGAAGGGGTGAGTATTTTTTGCGGCATCGGCGAACGCTGCCGCGAAGGGGAGGAGCTCTACCGCGACATGAAAGCAGCGGGCGTGTTGCAGAATATGGTGATGGTGTTCGGCCAGATGAACGAACCTCCCGGAGCACGCTTCCGTGTTGGCCATGCAGCGCTGACGATGGCAGAGTTTTTTCGCGACGACGAGCATCGCGATGTGCTGCTGCTGATCGATAATATTTTTCGTTTCATCCAGGCCGGCATGGAAGTGTCAGGCTTGATGGGACAGATGCCGTCGCGACTGGGTTATCAGCCGACCATGGGCACGGAGCTGTCGCAATTGGAAGAGCGCATCGCAAACACCGATACCGGCGCCATCACCTCGATCCAGGCGGTGTATGTACCGGCGGACGATTTCACTGATCCGGCAGCGGTGCACACCTTTTCGCATCTCTCTGCGTCCATCGTGCTGTCGCGCAAACGGGCGAGCGAAGGCCTTTATCCGGCCATCAACCCACTGCAATCCAGTTCCAAAATGACGACGCCGGGCATCATCGGCGAGCGGCATTATGCCCTCGCTCAGGAAATCCGGCGCACGCTTGCGCAATACGCGGATCTGAAAGATATCATCGCGATGCTCGGCCTGGAACAACTCTCGCCGGAGGACCGCAACGTGGTTGGCCGCGCCCGGAGGCTGGAGCGTTTTCTCACCCAGCCGTTTTTCACGACCGAGCAGTTTACCGGCCTTAAAGGCAAGCTTGTCAGTCTCAAGGATGCGCTGGATGGTTGTGAGCGCATCCTGCGCGATGAATTCAAAGAGTACCCGGAGAACGCGCTTTACATGATAGGCGCGATAGACGAAGCGAAGAAAAAAGCTCCGCCTGATAAACCAGCAGCCAAGGCCGAACCGCAGCCGAAGCCAGAGCCGAAACCTCAACCGGAAGTGGAACATGCAGCCAGCGCGCATGAATCTTAAGATTCTCCTGCCATTCAAAATCTTCGCCGAGAAGACCGATGTGTTGCGCATCGTCGCCGAGTCTCGCGCAGGCTCGTTCGGACTTCTGCCGCATCGGCTTGACTGCGTGGCGGCGCTCGCGCCGGGAATACTGGTTTTCGAGACCGAAGCGGATGGCGAGGTTTGCCTGGCCGTGGATGAAGGCGTACTGGTCAAATCCGGCACTGACGTGTTGGTCTCCGTACGCAACGCGATTGGAGGAATGGATCTCGGCAAATTGCGCGAGGCGGTAGAGCGGGAATTTCTGAATCTGGACGAGCAGGAGAAGAGCGTGCGTTCGGTGCTGGCAAAATTGGAAAGCGGGTTTGTTCGCCGCTTCGCGGAGTTTCATCATGAGTGAAACTCCGGAAGAAAAATCCGTGACGGGCGCGACCGAATTCAGCCAGCAGGTGGGCGAGAAGGCGGCGCGCAAGCTCAAGGCGCAACGGCATGTCACACAGACCGTCTGGTCCGGTCTGGGCATGATGGGTCTGGTTGGCTGGTCGGTGGCGGTGCCCACGCTTCTCGGCGCGGCGCTGGGGCTTTGGCTGGACAAGCACCATCCAGGCAGCCATTCCTGGACACTCATGCTGCTGGCTATCGGCTTAGGATTAGGTTGCTTTAATGCGTGGCATTGGGTGGCCAAGGAAGACCGGGAAATACACGAGCAGGAGGAGGATAATCATGATTGACTTGTTGAGTCTGGCGTTCGCTTTGATAGCGGGCATTATGCTCGGAGCGATTTTTTTCGGCGGCCTTTGGTGGACAGTGCGCAAGGGCGTTTCGGCTAAGCATCCGGTACTCTGGTTCTTCGGCAGCATGTTGCTGAGGACGTGCATTGTTCTGCTTGGGTTCTATTTTATTTTGGGGGACGACTGGAAGAGACTGCTGGCGGGTCTGCTCGGGTTCATCGTCGCGCGCCTGATCGTGGTGCGGCTCACACTAGAGGCGAAACAGACTAGTCAATTGGCACGGGAGGGCGGTCATGCACCTTAGCCCAGACGAAATTATCTTCTGGCAATATGGATTTTTTAAACTCAATGCCACGATCGTTTACACATGGGGACTGATGTCCGTGCTGGCGGTCGGCTCAAAACTTGTTACGCGCAAACTTGCTATAGGCCTGCAACGTTCGCGCTGGCAAAATCTGCTGGAAATCATCGTCACCGGCATCGCAAAACAGATTGAAGAGGTAGGCATGAGTCAGCCTCAGAAATATCTGGGCTTTCTCGGTACCTTGTTCCTGTTTGTCGCGATGGCGAGCCTCTTCACCATCGTTCCCGGCTATGAGCCGCCGACCGGTTCGCTCTCGACCACTGCGGCGCTGGCGATCTGTGTGTTCGTTGCGGTGCCGCTGTTCGGCATTGAGGAGAGCGGGCTGGGCGAATATCTCCGGGCCTACCTGAAGCCGACGGTTATCATGCTGCCGTTCAATATCATCAGCGAACTCTCGCGCACCCTGGCCCTGGCGGTCCGCCTGTTCGGCAACATGATGAGCGGGACGATGATACTCGCCATTTTGCTGACCATCACGCCCTTCATCTTCCCGATCGCGATGAGCGCTCTCGGGCTGCTGACCGGCATGGTGCAGGCATACATCTTCAGTATCCTGGCCACGGTTTACATCGCGGCTGCCACACGAGTCCGCAAGCCCAAACCGGAGCCCGAAGCAAAACATTGAAGCATGAGGTGCCCATGAACTACGACAACCAAAGGAGATATTATGGATAGCATGACTATTATCGCGGTGGCATCAATTGTCACTGCTGGCATGACCATCGGCATCGGGGTGATTGGGCCTTCACTTGGCGAAGGGCGTGCGGTTGCAACTGCGCTGACCTCTCTGGCCCAGCAGCCCGATGCCTCCGTCACCATCACCCGGACGCTATTCGTCGGTCTGGCGATGATCGAATCCACCGCCATCTACTGCTTCGTGGTCTCGATGATTCTCCTTTTCGCCAACCCGTTCTGGAACCACGTCATCGCTCAAGCGGCAGGAAAGTGAGTTATGGACGCCTCCAAAAATTCACAGTTCGCCCGAATGCAAGGCGCGGAAAAAAATTCGCCGCGCCGCATATGATGGATATGTTAGCAAGAAATTTTTTCCGCAACGCCGCAGTTGGGATGAAATATGAATTTTTAGAGGTGTCCTCATGCTGATCGACTGGTTTACCGTTCTGGCGCAAGTCGTCAACTTCCTCATTCTGGTGTGGTTGTTGAAGCATTTCCTTTACCGGCCCATTCTTGACGCTATCGACGCTCGCGAGAAACGGATCGCCAAGGAGCTGGCAGACGCCGACGCGAAAAAAGCCGAAGCCCAGAAGGAGCGCGACGAGTTCCAGCACAAGAACGAGGAGTTCGACCAGCAGCGCACCGCGCTCATGAACAAGGCGATGGAGGAAGCGAAAACTGAACGCCAGCGGCTCTTCGACGAAGCGCGGCAGGCGGCCGATGCCTTGAGCGCCAAGCGACAGGAAACGCTGAGAAACGATGCCCATAATTTAAATCAGGCCCTCAGTCGCCGGGCACAGCAGGAAGTATTCGCCATCGCGCGCAAGGCGCTGACGGATCTCGCCGCGACGAGTCTGGAAGAACGCTTGGCAGATGTGTTCACTCGCCGCTTGCGAGAGATGGACGAGCAGGCAAAAAAACGACTCGGCGAGTCCCTCAAGACAGCATCTGAACCCGCGCTGGTGCGTAGCGCCTTTGACCTGCCTGCGGCTCAGCGCACAGCGATACAACAGACGCTCAACGAAACCTTCTCGGCTGAAATCCCCATCCGTTTTGAGACCGCGCCGGAACTGATCAGCGGCATTGAGCTCACCGCGAATGGACAAAAAGTGGCGTGGAGCATCGCGGACTATCTGGCGTCGTTGGAAAAAGGCGTAGCCGAACTGCTGAAAGAGAAGGACAAAGCTGAAGCCCAAGCCCAAGCAAAGAAACCGTCAGACTTGACACAGCAGATCGGCAAGCGAGCCTATGAACTTTACGAGGAGCATGGCCACAAGGAGGGTCTGGCAGTTCAGGACTGGGA
>JADGRM010000141.1 GCA_017880945.1 Gallionella sp.
GGTTGTTCGTCACGTTACTTCCCCGCGTCTTGCCATGCTCGAGCTCAACGGCTAAAGCGTATTGAAACTCCCAAAGGTGGCCAAGCGTCTTGGCGCGCTCGTATCGTCTTCCCTTCGGTAGAAAATCAGAAATTATGTCCGGTTGTGGCTTGTTTTTATTTTTAGGTTGTAGCAAGCGCATATCGATGGAGTAGCGTAGCTGGGCCAAGACCGCTTTGGCTTCTCGTTCCGGCACGACATTTGGCCCTAGTGGGGACTTGGGCGCGATCTTGTCGAGTGCGAGCATTGACCAGTTGCGGTTTGTTGCAAATCCTAGCGAACGGCAATAGCCACCAACGGATGAACGACTTAAGAAATTGAAATCCACAATCTTGCCTAAATTAAATACTGACAATTCATGAATGATGAAGTCCGTTAGCCGCGCGGCAGGGACACGCTTGTCTAGCAACTCGGCGAACGATGGCTGTTTCATCAAGGAGTCCTAGAAGGTAGTGCTGTGGTCTAACGTAATGTATACACCGCCAACGGTGTATATCCTGTGAAGTTGCGGTGTATAATTCGGCGCATGTTCGCGATTAATCCATTGTTTATTATTAAATAATCAAACAGGAGGTTGTGTTATGGTCACCGAAACTACACCGCTTGAACCATCCCCTCCCAAACTGCTCGATCAAGTCCGTGGCAAGATCAGAGTCAAACATTACAGCATCTGTACCGAAACGCAATAATCAAGGGTGCCAGAGTCGAATGGTTTTTTATCCACTCACTACTCTCCCAGCTTCATCCGCCTGATGTAGTGGCAGGTATACCCGCCGTGATTCTTGACCAGATACTTCTGGTGATATTCCTCGGCGCGGTAAAACTCCCTGAACGGCACGACTTCGGTGACGACTTTGGCTCCCCAGTCGCCGGAGGCATCCACGGTCTTGATGACTTCTTCGGCGGTGTGTTTCTGTTCTTCGTCGAGGTGAAAGATCGCCGAGCGGTATTGCGTGCCGATGTCGTTGCCTTGCCGGTTGGGCGTGGTGGGGTTGTGCATGCGGAAGAATTCGAACAATAGATGTCGGTAGCCGACTTGTTGCGGGTCAAACACGATCTTCAGCGACTCGGCATGGCCGGTGCGTCCGGTTTTGACTTGCTCATAGACTGCATTCGGCGTATCGCCGCCGGTGTAGCCGACTTCGGTTGCCAGCACGCCGGGGATAGCCCGCACCAGTTCTTCCATGCCCCAGAAGCAGCCGCCGGCAAGGTAGGCGGTTTGTTGTTTGAGGTTGTCAGTCGTGGACATGATCAGCCGCGCTTCAGTTTTTTCATCGCCTGCTGTGCCTCCATCTTGCCTTCACGCTCCTTTTCGGTAGCGCGCTTGTCGTGTTGCTTCTTGCCTTTGGCGAGGCCGATCTCGAGTTTGACGCGACCGCCCTTGTAGTGCATGTCCAGCGGCATTATGGTGTAGCCGGCGCGTTGCACTTTGCCGAGAATCTTGTCGATTTCCTGTTTATGCAGCAACAGCTTGCGGGTGCGTACCGGATCGGGATGGATGTGCGTGGACGCGTTCAGCAACGGGCTGATATGCGAGCCGAACAGATATAACTCGCCGCCTTTGATCGTGACGTAGGCTTCCTTGAGTTGCGCGCGTCCGGCACGGATAGCCTTGACTTCCCAGCCTTCCAGCATGATGCCGGCTTCATATTTATCCTCGATGAAGTATTCGTGATAGGCTTTTTTATTTTGAATGATGCTCATTACAGGTGAGTTTTGCGGTGTGTTCGGCTATTCTACCAGCCTTTGGAAACGCATCCCTTTGGAATAGCATCCCTTTGAAATAACATCTGGGACAAGAAATGGCGTTAGTGGAAAAAACAGTGCTGGTTCCCCACAGCGCGGAGCAGATGTTTGTGCTGGTGGATCGCGTGGAAGAATACCCGAAGTTCCTGCCCTGGTGCGGGGGGGCGAGTGTGAGCGAGCTGGATGGAACCACGGTGCATGCCACGGTGCAGATCGATTATCACCATATCAAGCAGAGTTTCACCACCGAGAATGTGCGCACGCCGCCGCATCAGATCGACATCACGCTGCAGCATGGGCCTTTTAAACAACTGGACGGATGCTGGCGATTTATCCCGTTGAGCCCATCTGCCTGTAAAATAGAATTCCGCCTGCATTATGAATTCTCCAACAAGCTGCTGGAAAAGATGGTCGGGCCGGTGTTTCACTATATAGCCAACAATTTCGTGGATGCTTTCATCCACCGCGCAGAAAAGGTTTACAAGAATGCATGAGGGAGCCTCTAAAAATTCAGAGTTCGCCCAAATGCAAGGCGCGGGAAAAATTTCGCCGCGCCGCATATGGGTTATATGTAAGCAAGAAATTTTTTACGCAACACAGCAGTTGGGATGAAATATGAATTTTGAGAGGTTCCCGTGAACGACAAGATCAATATCGAAGTGATATATGCACTACCAGAAGAGCAAATCCTGTTCAAGCAGTCTGTGCCGACCGGAACGACGGTGACCGAGGCCATACAAGCCAGCGGAATGCTCGGCAAATATCCCGAGATCGACCTGGCCAAGAACAAGCTGGGCATATTCGGCAAGCTGACCAAAGCCGATGCCGTGGTACGCGACAAGGACCGCATCGAGATTTATCGACCGCTGATCGCCGACCCCAAGGAGGTGCGCCGCAAGCGTGCCGAAGAGGGCAAGGCTATGAAAAAGGGCGGCGGTGATGCTTAATGATGTATAGCGGCAGAAACCTGATGATAGATTACGACCTGCATTGCCATTCCAATATTTCCGACGGTACGCTGACACCCAGCGAATTGGTGGATCGCGCCGCCGGGCGCGGCGTGAAAGTGATGGCGTTGACCGATCACGACGACGTGGACGGTCTGGATGAGGCGCGAGCGGCCGCCGCACGACACGGCATGACCTTTATCAACGGCGTGGAGATTTCCGTGTCCTGGCGCAGCCATACCTTGCACATCGTCGGTTTGGGTATAGCTCCGGATTACCCTCCGCTAGTTGATGGCTTGCGCACTGTGCGCAGCGGGCGCGGCGAACGTGCAAGAAAGATGGCCGACGAATTGGCCAAGGCCGGCATCGGCGGTGTGCTTCAAGGGGCGTATCAATTCGCGGAAAACCCCAACATGATTAGCCGCACCCATTTTGCGCGCTATCTGGTGGAAGCCGGGCATTGCAAGGACGTGAAAAGCGTGTTCAACCGCTATCTGGTGAAGGGCAAGCCCGGCTACGTGCCGCATCAATGGGCGATCCTGGCGGATGCGATCGGCTGGATACGCGGCAGCGGCGGGGTGGCGGTGCTGGCCCATCCCGGTCGCTATATGGTTGGGCGCAACGGCATGGGCAAGAAGACCATGCACGAATTGCTGACCGAGTTCGTCGAGCTCGGCGGGCAGGCGATAGAAGTGGTGACCGGCAGCCACACGCCTGAGCAGTATGCCGAGTTTGCGCGATATGCCGAGGAATTCAATTTACTGACTTCGTGCGGATCGGATTTTCACGGTCCGGGCGAGAGTTATCGGGACATGGGGAGGTTACCGGATTTTCCGCTGGGCTGCCGTCCGGTCTGGCAAGCGCTTTTACTGCAATAATCCATGGCGCAATTCTTCACGATACACCCCGGCAATCCAAATCCGCGCCTGATCCATCAGGCTGCGGCGGTATTGCGCGGCGGCGGTGTCGTGGTGTACCCCACCGATTCCTGCTATGCGCTGGGCTGCCATCTCGATGACAAGGATGCCGTGTCACGCATCCGACAGATACGCCAACTGGACGAACAGCATCACCTGACTCTGATGTGCCGCGACCTGTCGGAGATATCGCGCTACGCAAAAGTGGATAATGCAAAATTTCGCCTGCTGAAAAGCAACACGCCGGGCAGCTATACTTTTATCCTGGAGGCGACCAAGGAAGTGCCGAAACGCTTGCAGCATCCCAAGCGCAGCACCATCGGCATCCGCATCCCGGATCATCCGGTGGCGTTGGCGCTGCTGGAAGAATTGGGCGAGCCGATGTCCAGTTCCACGCTGATCCTGCCCGATCAAGCAGGGCCGTTGAACGATGTGGAGCTCATACGCGAATTGCTGGAAAAGAAAGTGGATCTGGTGATCGACGGCGGAGCGATAGGCGCGGATTTCACCACCGTGATAGATCTGACCGGCGATGTGCCGGTATTGTTGCGGCGCGGCAAGGGCAATGTTGCCCCGTTTGGAATTGAAAGCTAATAAATACTTGATGGGAACCTGATGCAAATCGACCAACTGATACAAACCATCGCCCTAGCAGCCATCCCTGTGCTGTTCGCGATCACCCTGCACGAAGCGGCGCACGGTTATGTGGCGCGCCACTTCGGCGACATGACCGCCGCTCAGGCGGGGCGCATCAGCCTCAATCCGATGCGCCATATCGATCCGTTCGGTACGGTAATATTGCCGCTGCTTACGCTGTGGATGGGCGGAATTCTTTTCGGCTGGGCCAAACCGGTGCCGGTCAATTTTGCCGCGCTGCGTAATCCCAAGAAGGATATGCTGTGGGTGGCGATCGCCGGACCGGCCTCGAATCTGGTGATGGCAATGGCGTGGGCATTGATCTACAAGATGGGACTGATGTTCCCGGAAAGTTATTTTGCCGATCCGATGTTGGGCATGGCCATGTGGGGGATTAAAATAAACGTCGTGCTGATGGTGCTGAACCTGTTGCCGCTGCCGCCGCTGGATGGCGGACGCGTCGCGGTCAGCCTGTTGCCGCATCGCCAGGCATTTCAACTGGCCAAGATCGAGCCTTACGGCATGTTCATTTTGATCTTTCTGGCGATCACGCCAGTGTTAAGCTTGATACTCTCGCCGTTAATCGGGTGGGTGTACAAATTGCTTTCGTTGTTATTTGGAATTTAAGGGAATAATGAGCACTTCTAGAAATACAGAATTTCGGGATGCAGCGCAAGGCGCGCGGCGCGCGGCGACCGAGGCATATCATTGGATAGACGATGGAGCGAGCACCGCGCAACGCAGCGATGCGCCCGAAAAATGGATTTATAGGAGTGCTTGATGTTTGCTGATCGCGTTTTGTCGGGAATGCGTCCCACCGGAAATTTGCATCTGGGGCATTACCACGGGGTGCTGAAAAATTGGGTGAAGATGCAGCACGAATACGAATGTCTGTTCTTCGTGGCTGACTGGCACGCGCTGACCACGCATTACGACACGCCGCAAGTGATCCAGCAAAGTGTCTGGGACATGGTGGTGGACTGGTTGGCGGCGGGTATAGATCCGTCACACGCCACGCTGTTCATCCAGTCGCGCGTGCCCGAGCACGCCGAGTTGCATTTGCTGCTGTCGATGATCACTCCGCTGGGCTGGCTGGAACGCGTGCCGACTTACAAGGACCAACAGGAGAAGCTTGCCGAGAAAGACCTGAGCACTTACGGTTTTCTCGGTTATCCGCTGCTGCAAAGTGCGGACATCCTGATCTACCGGGCCACGCACGTGCCGGTGGGCGAAGACCAGGTGCCGCATATCGAATTCACCCGCGAGATCGCGCGCCGCTTCAATCACATCTACGGACGCGAAGCGGGCTTCGAAGAGAAAGCCGAGGCTGCCGTAAAAAAACTCGGCGGCAAAAAGGCCAAGCTGTATCACGAACTGCGCACCCGCTTTCAGGAGCAGGGCGACGATGAGGCATTGGAATCCGCAAAATCCCTGCTGGATGAACAACAGAGCCTGAGTCATGGCGACCGCGAACGGCTGTTCGGCTATCTGGAAGGCGGCGGCAAGATGATACTGTCGGAGCCGCAGGCGATACTCACCGCCGCATCAAAGATGCCCGGACTGGACGGGCAGAAGATGTCCAAGTCCTACAACAACACCATCAGCCTGCGCGAGGACGAAGCCAGCGTGAGC
>JADGRM010000013.1 GCA_017880945.1 Gallionella sp.
AGTCTCGGCTCGCAGTATTCCTTGTTTTTCCCCTGGTACTAATTCCGTTGTCACTCTAAGTGGGAAATATCCGGCGTCTATGGGGTTGCCAAGATCTAATGGTTTTCCCTCTCGCTTTGAAGCTTCGAGTTTTTTGACGGAATCCTTGAGGGTGTCATCGATGAGTTTAGGTAATGTTTGATTAAACCGCTGAAGCATCTCCATTAGACGAGCAGGCGTTCTCACATCTTGCGCTGCCAAGAATCTGATTAGGTGCGACCAGTCTTGGGAAGTTAGTCGAGCGTCATCGACTACTTTTTGAATTACTTCTCCAGCAGGGGTTTCAAAGTCAGACTCTAGCCAACGCTCGACTTCGTCCGTCAGTTCGCTTGCAACCACTCGAGTATAAAGGTGGGTGTGATACCCCAGACCTTTGATAGACGAGTGCTTCCATAGCGGCACATTGGGGTGAGAAACCAAGACACGATAAGCCCATACTCGACCATCCGTGTCGCCCCAATGTTTGAGATACGTTTGTGGCACGTAGTGGTTGTCGCGGTGGAATTCTTCAACGGCTGTTGTAGCTGACATATATTTTTTCATTTGATCTACTACAAATAGTGCCTTGTAAGCCTTTAAGTTTTAATTGTTGCACAAAGTAATGCATGGTGGGCACGACGTGCCCACCATGCGAATTAATGGTTTTAAGTTGTGGATTTTTTTGGGTCGCTTTTCATCCCCTGTGCGCCGCCGAGTAGCGCAGACTGGTCAGGGGAATTCGGCGAGGACTGTTTGAGCGCGTAGCGCGAGTTCCGCAGCTGCCTGACCAGTCGAGCAACGCAGGGTACCGCGAAGCGGCGGTAAACCGGGGTCGCCTTCTTTTTGGTTACTTTTTCTTTGGCGAAGCAAGAAAAAGTGACTAGCTGCCGGGCTACCCCCGGCGGTGTTGATTTTGGCTTTGTATTTGATGTTGGGTTACGCGCTGTGCGCTAACCCAACCTACGCCCACTGCGGTATCATCTCGCCCTTGCAAATTTGCCATGCAATTCAAACGCAATGACATCCGACAATTTCATCGACCTTCCTCCTCTGCTTAGCGCCCGCGGTACGATCACGCTGCCTGGCTCGAAGAGCATTTCCAATCGCATCCTGCTGCTGTCGGCGCTGGCGCAGGGAACGACCGAGATACGCGATGTGCTGTTGTCGGACGACACCGAGCGCATGCTGGATGGCTTGCGCACACTGGGCGTAGCTGTGGAACAACTGGAGCCGCATGTGTTCCGCGTGCAGGGCTGTGGCGGGAATTTTCCGGTCAAGCAGGCTGAACTATTTTTGGGCAATGCCGGAACCGCGTTTCGTCCGCTGACCGCGGCGCTGGCGTTGTCCGGCGGCGACTACAAGTTGTCAGGTACGCCACGTATGCACGAGCGGCCGATAGGCGATCTGGTGGATGCGTTGCGCGAACTCGGCGCGGACATCGAATGCCTGGACAATGAAGGTTTTCCGCCGCTGCAGATCCATCCGGCGACGCTGACTGGAGTGGGCCGCATCAGCGTGCGCGGCGATGTGTCCAGCCAATTCCTCACCGCATTGCTGATGGCCTTG
Source organism: Gallionella sp. (assembly GCA_017880945.1). Classification (GTDB taxonomy): domain Bacteria; phylum Pseudomonadota; class Gammaproteobacteria; order Burkholderiales; family Gallionellaceae; genus Gallionella. The sequence goes on from JADGRM010000013.1 coordinate 1,585, forward strand.
CCGCTGTTGAATGGCGAGGTCACGGTGGACGTGGTGGGCGAGTTGATCTCGAAACCTTATATCGAGATCACGCTGGCGATGATGGCGCGCTTCGGTGTGCAGGTGCAGCGCGACGGCTGGCGCAGTTTCACGGTGGCGGCGGGTAGCCGTTATATTTCGCCCGGCGTGATCTATGTGGAAGGCGATGCTTCTTCGGCGTCGTATTTTCTTGCGGCAGGCGCGATCGGCGGCGGGCCGCTGCGCATCGAAGGCGTGGGCAGCGACAGCATCCAGGGCGATGTGCGCTTTGCCGATGCGCTGGCTCTGATGGGCGCACAGATCGAAATGGGCGCGAACTGGATGGAGGCGCGTGCGCCAAAATCAGGGCGGCTCAAGGCGGTCGAACTGGACTGCAATCACATTCCCGACGCGGCGATGACATTGGCGGTCGTTGCGCTGTTCGCCGAGGGCACGACCACGCTGCGCAATATTGCCAGCTGGCGCGTCAAGGAAACCGACCGCATCGCGGCGATGGCGACCGAGTTGCGCAAAGTCGGGGCGACCGTGGAAGAGGGTGAGGACTACATCCGAATTGCAGGATGCGGGATGCAGGATGCGGGATGCAGGAGCGCGGCTAAGACTGGCCGTTCGTATCCTGTATCCCGAATCCTGAATCCTATTGAAGGCATAGACACCTACGACGATCACCGCATGGCGATGTGTTTCTCGCTTGCAGCCTTTGGCGCAGAAGGAATCCGCATCAACGATCCGCGCTGTGTCGCCAAGACCTTCCCGAATTATTTCACGCTGCTGCATGATGTGGTGCAGGCCGTGCCGGTGATCGCGATCGACGGGCCATCGGCATCCGGCAAGGGCACGGTGGCACAACTGGTCGCGGCCAGGCTCGGCTATCACTATCTGGACAGCGGCGCGTTGTATCGTCTGCTGGCGCTGGCGGCGCAACGCGATCGGATCCTGCTGACCGATGAATCGGGTTTGGCGGAACTGGCCGAACGCATGGAGATTCGTTTCGAGGGCAATCAGATATTCCTGGACGGCATTCTGGCCGGCGATGAGTTGCGCGGCGAACAATGTGCGGCTGCGGCATCCAGAGTGGCGGCTTTGCCCAAGGTGCGCGCCGCGCTATTGAACAAGCAACATGCGTTCCGCAGGGCTCCTGGCCTGGTGGCGGATGGGCGCGACATGGGCTCGGTGGTGTTCCCGGACGCCGTGTTGAAAATCTTTCTTACCGCCAGTGCCGAGGCGCGCGCCGAGCGGCGTTATAAGCAGTTGATGGAAAAAGGAATCGGTGCTAATATCGCGGCCCTTTTGCTGGATATACGCGTGCGCGACGAGCGAGATACTCAGCGCAGTGCATCTCCGCTGCAACAGGCACCGGGTGCAAGTCTGCTGGATACCACGGCGCTAAGCATCGATGAAGCAGTTCAGGACATCGAGCAGGCGTTTCAGAAAGTGCTGGCACGCTACCCGGCGAAAGGTTCTACAAACTAGGCCCCATACGACTCTCAGTCTATGGGAACTTTAACTAACCCTCTGCGTAAGCAGATATTTTTTCTTTAGGTGTCTCCGATGAACGCAACCGCAACCGCAGCAGCTGTACAAGATCCCGATAGTTTTGCAGCAATGTTTGAAGAAAGTTTGACGCGCAAAGAAATGCGCGCCGGCGAACTGATCACCGCGCAAGTCGTGCGAGTCGACCACAACATGGTGGTCGTGAATGCCGGACTGAAGTCCGAAAGTTTGATTGCGATCGAGGAATTCTTCGACGCTAAAGGCGAACTGGAAGTCAAGGCGGGCGATTTCGTCACCGTCGCGATCGAATCGCTGGAGAACGGCTATGGTGAAACCAAGCTGTCGCGTGAAAAAGCCAAGCGTTTGGCGGCATGGCACGAGCTGGAAATCGCCATGGAAGAAGGCAAGATCGTGGAAGGTTTTGTCAGCGGCAAGGTAAAGGGCGGTCTGACCGCGATGGTCAACGGTATCCGCGCATTCTTGCCGGGTTCGCTGGTGGACATCCGTCCGGTCAAGGACACGACGCCTTACGAAAACAAGACCATGGAATTGAAGGTCATCAAGCTGGACCGCAAGCGCAACAACGTCGTGGTTTCCCGTCGTGCCGTGCTCGAAGCGAGTGTGGGTGCCGACCGTGAAGCGATCATGGAAAACCTCAAGGAAGGCGCGATCGTCAAGGGCGTGGTCAAGAACATCACCGACTACGGCGCATTCGTTGATCTGGGCGGCATCGATGGCCTGTTGCACATCACCGATCTGGCATGGCGTCGCGTGAAGCATCCATCCGAAGTGTTGACCGTTGGCGACGAGATCGAAGCCAAGATCCTGAAGTTCGACCAGGAGAAGAACCGCGTTTCGCTGGGTATCAAGCAGATGGGCGATGATCCGTGGAATGGTCTGGCACGTCGCTACCCGCAAGGAACACGCATGTTCGGCAAGGTGACCAACCTGACCGACTACGGCGCGTTCGTTGAGATCGAGCAGGGTATCGAAGGCCTGGTGCACGTTTCGGAAATGGATTGGACCAACAAGAACGTACATCCTTCCAAGGTTGTGAGTCTGGGCGATGAAGTCGAAGTGATGATCCTGGAGATCGACGAAGCGCGTCGCCGTATCTCCCTGGGCATGAAGCAATGCCAATCCAATCCTTGGGATGATTTCGAGATCAACCACAAGAAGGGCGATAAAGTTAAGGGTCAGATCAAGTCCATCACCGATTTCGGCGTGTTCATCGGTTTGGATGGCGGTATCGACGGCCTGGTGCATTTGTCCGACCTGTCCTGGAGCCAGCCTGGCGAAGAAGCCGTGCGCAGCTACAAGAAGGGCGACGAAGTTGAGGCTGTGGTATTGGCGATCGACGTTGAACGCGAGCGCATCTCCCTGGGAATCAAGCAGATGGAAGGCGATCCATTCGGTGGTTTTGCATCCAGCCATGAAAAAGGCGCAGTGGTCACCGGCAAGGTGAAGTCATTGGACGCAAAGGGCGCGACGATTGCGTTGGAAGGCGATGTTGAAGCGTATCTGAAGGCATCCGAAGTATCTGCTGACCGCGTTGAAGATATTCGCAATCACCTCAAAGAGGGCGATAGCGTGACCGCTGTCATCATCAATGTGGATCGCAAGAATCGCGGCATCAACCTGTCGATCAAGGCGCTGAACAAGACCGAGGATACTGCTGCGATGCAGAAACTCTCGTCTGAAAGCAATGCCAATGCCGGTACCACCAATCTGGGCGCGTTGCTGAAGGCCAAGATGAGCGGCAGCAAGACTGAAGCCTAAGCACGGGGTTCATTCATGATTCGTTCTGATTTGATTGCCAAGCTGGCCGAGATGCATCCGCAACTGCAGGCCAAGGATGCAGAGTTGGCCGTCAAGGTGATTCTGGATGCACTGTCCGCGACGCTGTCGCGGGGCGGACGTGTAGAGATTCGCGGCTTCGGCAGCTTTGGGCTGAACTACCGGCCCCCGCGCCAGGGGCGTAATCCCAAGACCGGCGACAAAGTGAAAGTCCCGGCCAAGTATGTGCCTCACTTCAAGGCAGGCAAGGAACTCAGGGAGCGGGTCTGCGAACAGAAGTCTTGATTCTGGTTTGAAACAGTTCAAGTGGCGGCATATCGCAAGGTATAGCCGCCATTTTTTATGCTATCGTTACGATGGTTTTTTTATGGGTGTGCCATGCCTTATCTGAATTGGATCTTGCGGGTAGCGCTGTTCATTGTGCTGCTTGGCTTTGCGGTCAAAAACGACCAGCCGATCACGCTGCGCTATTTTTTCGGTTATGAGTGGCAGTCTTCATTGGTGATCGTGTTGCTGATGTTTTTTGCCGCTGGTTCGGCTGTCGGCGTACTCTCGATGATTCCCAATATGCTGAAACAACGCCGTGAAATTTCACGCCTGAAGCGCGATATCAGGATCAAGAACAAACTTGCCGATATCAGCGAGATGCAACAATCGCCTATCCAGTATCCCTGACATATCTTGCATATTGAATTCGAAATCTGGATGCTGCTGATCTTCCCATTATTTTTCGGGATGGGATGGCTGGCTGCGCGCATCGACATCAAAGAGTTGCTCTCGGAATCAAACGCGCTGCCGCAGTCTTATTTTCAGGGATTGAACTTCCTGCTCAATGAGCAACAGGACAAAGCCATCGAGGCCTTCATCGAGGTGGTGAAGATCAATCCTCAAACTGTCGAATTGCACTTCGCGCTGGGCAGCCTGTTCCGCCGTCGCGGTGAAGTGGACCGTGCCTTGCGCATGCACCATAACCTGGTGGACAGAGCCGATCTGGATGATGACAAACGCCAGCAGGCGATCTTCGAGTTGGCACAGGATTATCTGAAGGCGGGAATTCTGGATCGTGCCGAGAGCCTGTTCAGCGAGTTGGAGAACACTTCCTATGCCAAGCAATCCTTGGAGTTTCTGCTGGAGTTGTTCCAGAAAGAACATGATTGGCTCAAGGCGATTGCAGTCGCGCAACGGCTGGCGGCGGTGTCCGGACAATCCCACAGCAAGCAAGCATCCTTTTTTTATTGCGAGCTGTCGAGTGAGGAGATTGCGCAGGGAAACCTGATTGCCGCACGCGAACATTTGCAGCAGGCATTGCGGGAAAGTCCCAACGCGGTGCGAGCCACCATGATGCTGGGCGATATGCTGGCGGAAGAGGGCAGGCAGCAGGATGCCATCGATATCTGGAAAAACATCGAAACGCAGGATGCCCAATATCTGCCGCTGGTTGCCGAACGTTTGTTGATTGCCCATCGTAGCTTGGGTCGCGAGATGGAAGGCATTGCCTTGTTGCGCGAATATTTGAATAAATATCACTCGCTTGACTTGATGAACGTGGTGTTCGACGGCGTACTGAAAAAAGAAGGCTCGGCAGCCGCATATCAATTGGTGCGCGACGAGTTGGAGCGCAATCCGACTTTGCTGGGCCTGGATAAATTGCTCGAGGCGAGATTGTTGGAAGTGCCGGAGGACAGGCGTGCCGACATCGAGTTGGTCAAGGACCTGGTACACAAACGCACGCGTAATCTGGCAACTTACCACTGTGCTCATTGCGGCTTCAAAGCGCGCCAGTTCTACTGGCACTGCCCGGCTTGCCAGGCCTGGGATAGCTATTCGCCGCTTCGCAGCGAAGAAACCGGAATGCCACTATGAACGACCCGAAGATCATCATCGCGCTGGATTATCCGGCAGCCTTACCCGCTCTGGCACTGGTCGACAAGCTGCAACCCTCATTGTGCCGACTGAAAGTCGGCAAGGAATTATTTACCGCTACCGGCCCGGCTTTGCTGGAGCAATTGATGAATCGCGGTTTTGAAATTTTTCTCGACCTTAAATTTCATGATATTCCCAATACCACCGCACAGGCCTGCAAAGCGGCGGCCGGTTTGGGAGTGTGGATGGTCAATGTCCATGCGCTGGGCGGACGCAAGATGCTGGAAGCGGCGCGAGAGGCGATCGCCAGCAGCGCGCGGCGGCCAAAGTTGATTGCCGTCACCCTGCTTACCAGCATGGCGCAGGATGATCTTGCCGGCCTAGGAATCAACGCCACGCCTGCCGAGATGGTGCTGCGTCTTGCGACCCTGGCACGCGATAGCGGGCTGGATGGCGTGGTGTGTTCTGCACAGGAAGCGGCGCTGCTGCGCAAACAGTGCGGCACTGATTTTTGTCTGGTGACCCCGGGCATCCGGCCTGCACATGCCAGCCTCGACGACCAGTCGCGGGTGATGACCCCGCAAGCCGCTCTTTGTGCGGGTGCCAGCTATCTGGTCATAGGCCGCCCGATCACCCAGGCAGCGGATCCATTGCAGGCCTTGCTCGACATCAACAAGGAAATTGGAGTGATGCAATGAATCAGGAAATCGGAGGGACGGCATGACTATGTTGCCAAAATTTGAAAATGCGAAAGTGCTGGTGGTCGGCGATGTGATGCTGGATCGCTACTGGTTCGGGGATGTGAACCGCATCTCGCCGGAAGCCCCGGTGCCGGTGCTCAAAGTGGAACGCGTGGAAGAACGCCCCGGCGGCGCGGCCAACGTGGCTCGCAACATCGCGGCACTCGGTGCGCAAGCTACCTTGCTGTCGGTGGTGGGTAATGATGAGGCGGGCGCGTGCCTGGAGAAGCTGCTCAATGAGCACGGCAACCTCACCGCGCTGCTGCATCGAGATAACAGCATTTCCACCATCATCAAGCTGCGTGCCATTGCGCGTCATCAGCAGTTGCTGCGCATCGATTTTGAGACTCCGCCCAGCCACGAAGTGTTGCATGCCGCACTGGAAGATTTTCGCGCGCAATTGCCGCTTGCCGATGTAGTGATCCTGTCCGATTACGGCAAGGGCGGACTGGCGCATATTGGCGAAATGATGAGGCTGGCGCGCGCTGCGGGCAAACCGGTGCTGGTCGATCCCAAGGGTGATGATTATGCGCGCTATCGCGGTGCGACCTTGCTCACACCGAACCGCGGCGAATTCCGCGAAGTGGCGGGCAACTGGAAGAGCGAGGCCGAGCTCAACGCCAAGGCGGAAAAACTGCGCACGGAGCTGCAATTGGACGCGCTGCTGGTCACGCGCAGCGAAGATGGCATGAGTTTGTATCGTGCCAACGAAGTGCTGCACGAGCCGACGCAATCGCGAGAAGTGTTCGATGTCAGCGGCGCGGGCGATACTGTGATCGCGACGCTGGCGGTGATGTTGGCGAGCGGCGCAGGTTTGCCGGATGCCATGCGTATCGCCAATCGTGCGGCAGGTATCGTGGTGGGCAAATTGGGGACGGCGGTGGTCAGCCGTGAAGAAATCATTCAGGATATGAAAAGCTAGGATCAAGGATTCAGGATTTAGCAAAACCTGCTGATCTGCTTTTAACTTGACCCTGAATCCAGCATCCTTAATCCTGTTTAAGGGAGAAAACATGTACTACATCGTCACCGGCGCAGCCGGATTTATCGGTTCCAATCTGGTAAAGGCACTCAACGAGCGCGGTGAGAACAATATCATCGCGGTGGATAATCTCAGCAAGGCCGACAAGTTCAAGAATCTGGCGGATTGCGAAATCGCCGATTACCTGGACAAGGAAGATTTCCTGAAAAAATTGCAGGAAGGCTTTTTCGATGGCTTGGTCGCGGCGGTGCTGCATCAGGGCGCGTGTTCCGACACCATGGAGACCAATGGCCGTTACATGATGGAGAATAATTACCAGTACACCCTGGAATTGCTGAACTATTGTCAGAATGAAGAGGTACCTTTTCTGTATGCATCTTCCGCGTCGGTATATGGTGGCAGCAGCGTATTTAAGGAAAGCCGCGAGTTCGAGTCGCCGCTCAACGTCTATGCCTATTCCAAATTCCTGTTCGACCAGATCGTGCGCCGCCGTTGGCACAAGCGCAGCGCGCAGATCGTCGGTTTGCGCTACTTCAATGTGTACGGCCCGCGCGAACAGCACAAGGGTCGCATGGCCTCGGTCGCCTATCACTTCTTCAACCAGTATCGCGCCGAAGGTAAAGTGAAATTGTTCGAAGGATGCGACGGCTACGCCAATGGCGGGCAGTTGCGCGACTTCGTTTCGATCGAAGACGTGGTCAAGGTGAACATGTATTTTCTCGACCATCCTCTCAAATCCGGCATATTCAATCTGGGCACAGGACAAGCGCAGAGCTTCAACGACGTGGCGGTGGCGACCATCAATACCCTGCGCCAAACAGAAGGGAAACCCGCATTAAGTCTGGCCGAGTTGCATCAACATGGACTGATCAGCTATATACCTTTCCCCGAACAACTGCGCGGAAAGTATCAAAGTTACACTCAGGCCGATATCGGTGCACTGCGCGGCAGCGGCTATTCGGAACCGTTTCTGAGCGTGGAACAGGGTGTTGCAAGGTATGTGGAGCAGATGCTGAAGGCTGCGGAATAGATTCACTTGTTTTGTTAAATTAGAGAACCAACGTGTATCCATCCATTGAAAACTTTGTCGGCAATACACCACTGGTGCGGCTGAAGCGCATTCCGGGCGACACCAGCAACGTGCTGCTCGCCAAACTGGAAGGCAATAATCCTGCCGGTTCGGTAAAGGATAGGCCCGCGCTGTCGATGATTGCCCGCGCCGAGCAGCGCGGTGATATCAAGCCGGGCGATACACTGATCGAGGCGACCAGCGGCAATACCGGCATTGCGATGGCGATGGCGGCTGCGATGCGCGGCTACAAGATGATTTTGGTGATGCCGGAGAATCAGAGCATGGAGCGTCGCCAGACCATGCGTGCGTTTGGTGCGGAGTTGGTGCTGACGACCAAGGAGGGCAGCATGGAACTGGCGCGTGACACGGCGGAGAAACTGCGCGACCAGGGAAAAGGCATCATCCTCGACCAGTTTGCCAATCCCGATAATCCGCTGGCGCATTACGAAGGCACGGCGCCGGAAATCTGGCGCGATACTCACGGCAAGATCACCCACTTCATCAGCAGCATGGGCACGACCGGCACCATCATGGGTTGCGCGCGTTACTTCAAGGAACAGAATCCCAACATTCAGATCATTGGCGTGCAACCGGAAGAAGGCGCGCAGATCCCCGGCATACGCAAATGGCCGCAAGCCTATTTGCCGAAGATTTACGACGGCAAGAATGTGGATAGACTGGAATATGTGAACCAGGCGGATGCCGAGGAATTGACTCGCCGCATGGCACGCGAGGAAGGAATCTTCTGCGGCATTTCTTCCGGCGGTGCGCTGGCCGTGGCATTGCGCGTTTCAAAACAGGTCGAGAATGCGGTGATCGCATTCATCGTATGCGACCGCGGTGACCGCTATCTCTCGACAGGGGTATTCCCCGCTTAGTGAGGCCTGAAGCGCTTAATGCGGTTAGAATCACGCATTGAAGAACTGTCATATCGATAGGCTGTTGATGCGAAGAGAGACGACTCACCGTGCATGCAATGTTGCTCGGTTATGGATTTCATCCATGGCTGTTCTTTTTGCGACTAATGCAAATGGTATGGAGATAGGCGGCATTCAAGCAAATCTTGGTGAGCCGCCCGCAATGCAGATTGCGCCGATCTTGTTTGCCTCTGCCGAACAAACAGAACAATCTGCCCATGTTGGCGGCAAAAAGAAGATCATGTCATCTGACAAACTTTCCTTGTCACTTGCGATGATGCTATCCATTCCCGGAAATGTTTCAACCCAGCCAGGCAATCCAGCCAAATCGAGCGATGCTCCGCAAGAAGAATCAGTCGCAAAAGAAAGAAGGCTTAGCGAGCTGTATGCGCAGATCGCCGAAACGGAAAAAACGATCCAGGTGCAGCAACGCCAGATGGCTATTTTGGACAAACCATCGAAATCCCCATCGAATACCTTGCCGAATATTAGTGTTGCCGGCACCGGCGTTGTTGGCCATGGCGTGATCGCTCAGGGTGCAGTGGTCGGCAATATGCACAATATCGACAAGGAGCAAATCAATCCGCAAATGGCTGCGCGAGATGTTCAACCCTTAATCAAGGGTGTGATCAGCCAGATTGAATCGCTTGAAATGAGATGGATGCAACTGGCCACAGGCCTTGCGGTGTCGTTACTCACCGCGCTGGCTTTTTCTGGAATCGCAATGGCAAGGTGGCGCATAAAGGAAAGCGCATTAAACTACAGGTAGTAAGCGATATGCACGAAAATGCTGATTCGGCACAGTCGTCAGCCTTGGTTAAAACGTCTGTTACAGCGGTCGATCGATCGATGAAAATTCCTGCTTACACCGAGCAAAAAATCCAGGCTGTTCTGCCACCTGAGTACGAGATGTTGGAAGAGGCGGATATTTATCTGCGCTTCGGTCACGACAAACTTGCCGAGGAGGCATTGAGAGAAGCCATTAAGATCAACCCCAAAAATCCGCAGGCTAACCTGACCTTGTCACGCCTCTATTTTTCGCGTAAAGACAGCGTTGCTTTTCTTGCGTTGGCTAAACAACTGAAGTCGTTAGGCGAAGAAAGTGTCTGGAATAAAGTCGCCGAGATGGGGCGCAATCTTGATCCGAATAACACCCTTTATGGCTAATCGACCTGCGCGATCTTTGGTTTTGACAATGCCGGATTCTGCGCGAAATAGCGTTTTATGCCACCCAGAATCGCATTGGCAAGTTTCATCTGATAACCCTTGTCGTTAAGGCGGCGCTCTTCGCCGGGGTTGCTGATGAAAGCAGTTTCGATCAATATTGACGGGATGTCCGGCGATTTCAGCACGGCGAACCCGGCCTGTTCCACCCGTCCGCGATGCAATTCATTGATGCCACCCAGTTCTGTCAGCACATGTTTGGCGAGTTTCATGCTGTCGGTGATGGTGGCGGTCTGTGAGAGGTCGAACAGTGTGCGCGCCAGATAGGGATCCTTCATCGCAAGGTTCACGCCGCCAATCAGATCCGCTTCATTTTCCTTTTTTGCCAGCCAGCGCGCGGCTGTGCTGGTTGCACCGTGTTCCGAAAGCGCAAACACGGATGAGCCGCGCGCCTTTGCTTTGATGAAAGCGTCCGCGTGGATGGAGATGAACAAATCCGCATTCAACTTGCGCGCTTTGGCGACGCGCCCAATCAGCGGAATGAAATAATCGCCATCGCGGATCAGCACACCGCGCATGTTCGGCGTGTCATCCACCAGGGCTTTTACCTTGCGTGCGATCGCAAGGGTGACATCTTTCTCGCGCGATCCATGCCTGCCGCGTGCGCCCGGATCTTCGCCGCCATGCCCGGCATCGATCGCGATGATCAGTGTGCGCGCGCGCAACTCGGGCTGATTGGGCGTAGTTGCAGCGGGGGCTGGCTGACTGCTGTTGTCGATACTCGAGTCCGTTTCGATATTTATTTTCAGGTCGATATTCAAACCCTGCGCGAGTTTCAGCTGGTCTTCAGTAAGGATTGTTTCCGGGGGTTGTTCTGTTGTGCCGGGTGTGGAAGCTGCTTCTGGAATGCCGACTTTGGGTGGTTCGAGCAAAGCCATCAGCGGATCAACCGGATGGGCGGGATACACGTCCAGTACCAGGCGATATCCGTATTCAGCGACCGGCTTGAGGACGAAAATTTGCGGCTTGACCTCGGCTTTCAGGTCCAGCACCAGGCGCACTACGCCGGGCTTGAAACGCCCCACGCGCACACTCTTGATATAAGGGTCGTTGTCGCCGACCAGTCTGGTCAGCTCGTCAAGCGCGTTGCCGAGTTCAACTTGCTCCAGATCTATCACCAGACGTTCTGGATTGCTCACGGTGAACATGTTATGGCGGATGGACTGTTTGGATTCGAGTGTCAGGCGCGTGTAGTCTTGCGCGGGCCAGAGACGTGCCGAACTGATGGCGATGGCGGCGTATGCCCCGGATATCCAAAATAGGGGCAGCCAGAATAAAACCAATAGTGCAACGTGCTTTAAAGCCGCTTTAAACATTCTCTACCTGTTGGAGTGTTGGCCTGAATCGCAACATTGCGACCCTGCGCAAGAATTTCAAAGTCAATCTTAACATCGGCCGGTGGAATCAATTCCAGTGCATGTTCCGGCCATTCGATGAAAAATATATTGTGCCCGTCAAACTCATCGCGAAACCCGGCTGCTTCCCATTCCTCCTCATCGTGCAAACGATACAGATCGAAGTGGCGCAAGTCTAACCCGGCGATATGGTAGGGCTCAACCAGTGTATAGGTGGGACTTTTTACGCGACCTGTATAACCCAGCGAGTTCAGCACGCCGCGCACCAGGGTGGTTTTGCCCGCCCCCAGATCGCCGTGCAGATAGATCACCATGCCGGGTTTGAGGCACGCCGCGAGGCGTTGCGCCAGCGCGACGGTCGCGCTTTCATCGGCTAGATTCATGCTGATTCGGCTATCATCGTGGCTATGCAAAATGGAAATCCTCATCTGGTAAATTACACCGAGCTTGCGACCCGTATACGCTCGTGGGCGCATGAGCTTGGCTTTCAGGCCGTGGGCATCAGCGATACCGATCTGACTGCGGCGGAAAGCGGCCTGCTGGAATGGCTGTCGCTTGGCTGGCACGGCGAGCTGGATTATATGGCAAATCATGGCACCAAACGCAGCCGTCCGGCAGAGTTGGTGCCCGGCACCTTGCGCGTGATCTCGCTGCGCATGAACTACGCATCCTCTGTTGCGCGGGACAGTTGGCAAGTGTTGGCCGAGGGCAAACGCGCCTTCATTTCGCGTTATGCCTTGGGGCGCGATTATCACAAGGTGTTGCGCAATCGCCTGGCGAAACTGGCCGATAAAATTCGTGCCGAAGTCGCCGAATATGACGGGCGTGTCTTCACCGACAGCGCGCCGGTGATGGAAGTTGAGCTGGCGCGCAAATCCGGCCTGGGCTGGCGCGGCAAGCACACCTTGTTGCTATCGCGCGAGCATGGCTCATGGTTTTTTCTCGGCGAGATTTACCTGAACCTGCCGCTGCCGGTAGATGCCCCGCAACAGGAACACTGCGGAACTTGCACACGCTGCATCGAGATATGTCCGACCCGGGCGATCATCGCGCCATATCGGCTGGATGCGCGCCGCTGTATTTCCTATCTCACCATCGAACTCAAGGGCAGCATCCCGGTCGAGTTGCGCCCGCTGATCGGCAACCGCATCTACGGCTGCGACGACTGCCAGCTGGTGTGCCCTTGGAATAGTTTTGCTCAAACCACGTTGAATAAATCCATAGTCGAGCCGGATTTCGCGGTGCGGCACGGGCTGGACGATGTGTCGCTGGTGGCGTTGTTCGCGTGGGATGAAGCCGAGTTCAAATCCAGGCTCGCAGGCAGCGCCATCTATCGAATCGGCTATGAGCAATGGTTGCGCAACATAGCGGTTGGTTTGGGTAACGCGCCGAAAAGCGCGGAAGTCATCGCCGCGTTGCAAACCCGTTGCGAGCACCCGTCTGCCCTGGTGCGGGAACACGTTGCCTGGGCGTTGGCGCGGCATGGTGTTTAATGACTTCCGCCATTCGTGTGAGAGACGAGTGCCATGACCGCGTCGTGCACACCTTCCCGAAAGCTGATGCAGTGTCCAGACAATGTCGCCCACGAATGGAGGAATTCCCGCTTTGTTTTATGTTATGAGATGTTATGGTGTTCTCTTTATCCTAGGCAAAAAGACTGAAAGTAATATTTTCCAGACTATGAAATCAATTTCAGGAGTACAAAAATGAGCAAGTTGTTCTCGCGCTTCAAGTTACGTGAATTAGAATTTAAAAACCGGATCTTCGTTTCCCCTATGTGCCAGTACTCGGCGCATGACGGCATGGCGGATACCTGGCACATGGTTCACTTGGGCAGCCGCGCCGTCGGCGGGGCTGGCCTGGTGATGGTGGAGGCCACTGCGGTCGTACCCGAGGGGCGCATCTCTCCGTACGATATGGGTATTTGGTCAGATCGCCATGCCGAGGCGCTGGCGCCGATCGCACGCTTCATCCGCGAGCAGGGTGCGGTCCCTGCCATCCAGCTTGCCCATGCCGGGCGCAAGGCTTCCACCGATGCGCCCTGGTTCAGCCGTGGCCCGCTAGTCCCGGAGAACGGCGGCTGGCAGGTGGTCGCCCCGAGCGCCGTTCCATTCTCGCCTGGTTCGCCGCAGCCGCGCGAATTGGCCGAGGATGAACTGGACGGGATTGTGGCGGCGTTCGTCGCTGCTGCCAAGCGCAGTCTGGCTGCCGGTTTCGAAGTGGCGGAAATCCATATGGCACACGGCTATTTGTTTCACCAATTCCTGTCGCCGCTCAGCAACCGCCGCAACGACGCTTACGGCGGCAGCCTGGAAAACCGCGCCCGGTTGCCGCTGCGGGTAGCGCGGGCGGTACGCGAGGTGTGGCCGCAGAATCTGCCTTTTTTTGTGCGCATTTCCGCGACCGACTGGGTGGAAGGAGGCTGGGACCTGGCTCAGTCGCTGCAACTATGCCGATGGCTGAAGGAGGCGGGCGTCGACCTGATCGACTGTTCCAGTGGCGGCATGACACCTGATGCCAAAATTCCGGCCGGACCCGGTTTTCAAACGCCTTTCGCTACTGCCATTCGGCAGGAGATGGGGATCGCCGTCGCAGCCGTCGGCCTGATCACCGCGCCCGAACAGGCCGAACAGATCGTGGCGACCGGATTGGCCGATGCAGTCTTCCTTGCCCGCGAACTGCTGCGCGACCCCTACTGGCCGTTGCATGCCGCGAAAATATTGGGGTCGGAAGTGCCGTGGCCGGTGCAGTATGAACGGGCCAAGCCTGCATAGGGCAGGAGTCAGTGCTGAGGGTATAATCTTCATTTGGCGGCGCGGTGCGCTTTTGTTTCAAATTCTTCAGGGGGTTCACATGAAAATTTCAAAATTACTTCTGCTGGTATGCACCTTGTTTTTCACGCTATTCGCGCAGGCCGCGCCGGATGTGGTCAGGCTGGGCAATCTGAAGTTCGCCCATTACGGGGCGGTCTCATACATGAAGGAACTTGCTCCCAAATACAATCTGACGATTGAAGAACGCGTGTTTGCCAAGGGCCTCGACATTCTGCCTGCTACCATTGCCGGCGAGATCGACATCGCGGCGAGCGCGCTGGATGCGGCTGTCGCCGGTCGCGCCAGCGGCGTGCCGATCTACGTGGTGGCGGGCTTTGCCAAAGGCGGAGCGCGCATCGTCGCCCGTCCCGACCTGAACATCAAATCGGTGGCCGACCTCAAGGGCAAGAGGGTGGGCGTGGCGCGCGGCGGAGCGCAGGAACTGTTGCTGGCAGCCGAGCTGGCCAAGTACAACCTGACCTGGTCCGATCAGCCGGGCAAGGATGTGCAGATATTCTTCATGCCGTTCGCCGACCTGAACCAGGCGCTGATGCAGAAAAATATCGATGCGATATCCCAGTCCGAGCCGCAATCCTCGCAAGCGATCAACAAGGGCTACGGAGTGGAAGTGATCAAGCCCTATGACACGCCATTGGGCGAACCAGTGCGTGCTCTGGTGATGACAGAGAAGATGTATAACGAGAAGCGCGATGTTGCCGAGCGCGTGCTCAAGCTTTTCGTGGAAGCAACCAAGACTTTCCAGGACGACCCCAAGCTGGCGGAAAAATACGTGCGCGAGCAGCTGTTCAAGAATCAGCTCAGCGATCAGGACTATAAGGATGCGATGAGCAATGCATCCTTCACCTACGATATCACTCTCGAACACGTCCAGATTACCGCCGACCTGATGAAGAAATACGGCGTCGGCAAGCTGACCAATGTGCCGCAGGCGAAGGACTGGGTGCGTCTCGATCTGCTCGACAAGGCGAAGAGAGAGTTGAAGGTCAAATAAGCCATATGGCCTGAGATGAAAAATCCCTATCTGGCGAAAACATTCGAGACCCTGCAAGGCTTTCTGGTGCCGATCGCGCTGTTGGCGCTATGGCAGTGGCTGTCGACGCAAGCCATCGTCAATCCGCAGATCCTGCCGGCGCCCACCAAGGTGCTGGCCAAGTGGTGGGAGTACCTGATGCCGATGGAGGCTTTCGATCCGGCAAGATCGGGCTATCTGGCATGGATATTTTCCGGCGAGATGATCCGTGATGCCTATGCCAGCCTCTATCGCGTGGTGGTGGGCTTTCTTGTGGGTGCAGTTCTAGCGCTGCCTTTGGGACTGATG
>JADGRM010000142.1 GCA_017880945.1 Gallionella sp.
CTGGGCGTGAAGAGCTACGGCGGCGAACTGATCAGCGCGGGCAGCATCATCGTGCGCCAGCGCGGCACTGAATTCCACCCCGGCGATAATGTCGGCATGGGCAAGGATCACACGCTGTTTGCCAAGATCACCGGCAAAGTCGTATTCGCCATCAAGGGCGCGCAACAGCGCAGGACAGTTTCCATCGTAGCCGCTTAACAGCACTCGTTGGAACAAACCAGCCCTATCGCAAGGTAGGGCTTTTTTGTTTGTAGCGTAGGGTGGGTTACGCCCACCATGTCGGGCAAGCTTTGCATAGCCATTCGACTAGGCCGCCAAAATACGGCAGCCAAGTCGCTGGTTAAGCCCGACCTACATTTTGGTTCCGGCTCGTCCGGCTTAGGCTCATGAAATTTATTGACGAATCCAAAATCGAAATCTTCGCGGGCAAGGGAGGCAATGGCATCGCCAGCTTCCGCCGTGAAAAGTACATCGAGAATGGCGGCCCTGACGGCGGCGATGGCGGGCGCGGCGGCAGCGTGTACGCGCAGGCTGACCGCAACATCAATACGCTGGTGGACTATCGCTTCGCCCGGATGCACCGCGCCAAAAACGGCGAATCGGGACGCGGCTCGGATTGTTATGGCAAGGGCGCGGATGACATCGTGCTGCGCATGCCGGTCGGCACGGTGATCACCGACATCAACAGCGGCGAAGTTATCGCCGACCTCACCCACGACGGCGAAAAAGTCTTGCTCGCCCAAGGCGGCATAGGCGGCCTGGGCAATATCCACTTCAAGTCCAGCACCAACCGCGCACCGCGCCAATGCACGGTCGGCACCGAAGGCGAAACACGCGAATTGCAGCTGGAGATGAAAGTACTTGCCGATGTCGGATTGCTCGGCATGCCGAACGCGGGCAAATCCACTTTCATCCGCTCGGTTTCTGCCGCTCGTCCCAAGGTCGCCGATTATCCGTTCACGACCCTGCATCCGAATCTCGGCGTGGTGCGCGTATCGCCTGAAAAGAGTTTCGTCATCGCAGACATCCCCGGACTGATCGAAGGCGCGGCGGAAGGTGCCGGGCTGGGACACCAGTTCCTGCGCCACTTGGCGCGCACCCGCGTGTTGCTGCATCTGGTGGACATCGCGCCGATGTATGAGGGGACCAATCCTGTCGCTGAAGCGCACGCGATCCTCAACGAGCTCAAGAAATACGATCCGGCTTTGTATCAGAAACCGCGCTGGTTGCTGATGAACAAAGTCGACCTGCTGGAAGACCGCGATGAAAAAGTGGCGGCCTTCCTCAAAGAGTTCACAGATTTTGACCGCTATTTCGTCATCTCGGCGATCAACGGCGAGGGCTGCAAGGAACTGACTTACGCGATCATGGATCATCTGCTCGCGATGAACGAACTGGAACAACAGGCTGCTGCAGACAGCGCCCAGGAATCCGACGCAAGCTCTATCTAAGCCAATTTCTTAGGCGGCGAAAATACTGTAGGAGCGGGCCATGCCCGCGAGAATAAGATTCGCGGGCATGGCCCGCTCCTACAAAATTATTTTTGTTTTGAATTAAATTTAAAATAACTCCACACATGAAAACCGTATTGACCCAATGCAAGCGCATCGTCGTCAAAGTAGGCAGCAGCCTGGTGACGAATCAAGGTACGGGACTGGACCTCAACGCGCTGGGCAACTGGGCGCGCCAGATCGCCGCGCTCACCGCCGACGGCCGCGAAGTCGTGCTGGTATCTTCCGGCGCGATCGCGGAGGGCATGCAACGCCTCGGCTGGAGCACACGCCCTACTTCGATACACGCTTTGCAGGCCGCTGCGGCAGTCGGTCAAATGGGTCTGGTGCAAGCCTATGAAAGCTGCTTCCGCCGACATGATCTGCATGCCGCACAGGTGCTGCTTACCCACGCCGACCTGGCCGACCGCGAGCGTTACCTGAATGCGCGCGCCACGCTGACCACGCTGCTGTCCTTGCGCGTCATTCCCATCATCAACGAGAACGATACCGTCGTCACCGACGAAATCAAATTCGGCGACAACGACACACTGGGCGCGCTGGTCACCAACCTGATCGATGCGGATGTGCTGGTCATCCTCACCGACCAGAGCGGCCTCTATACTGCCGATCCGCGCAAAGACCCAAGTGCCACACTGGTCAGTGAAGCGCTGGCTGGTGATGTGCAACTGGAAAGCATGGCTGGCGGTGCGGGCAGTTCCATCGGACGCGGCGGCATGCTCACCAAGATACTTGCGGCAAAACGTGCAGCACGCAGCGGTGCGCATACCGTCATCGCCTCGGGGCACGAACGAGATGTGCTGTTGCGTCTGCTGCAGGGCGAATCCATCGGCACGCTGCTCACCGCTCCCACTCTCACCCTCGCGGCACGCAAGCAATGGCTGGCCGATCATCTGCAGGTCGCCGGCAAACTGGTGCTGGATGCCGGCGCGATCAAGGCATTGCGTTCCGAAGGCAAGAGTTTGCTGCCGATCGGTGTCAAGAGTGTGTTCGGCGAATTCGAACGCGGCGCGGTCGTTGCATGCATCGGTGAAGATGGCAGTGACATCGCGCGCGGCCTGACCAATTACAACGCCGCAGAAGCGCGGCTGATCGCACAACATCCCAGCAAGGAAATCGAAACTCTGCTGGGTTATGGCGGCGATACAGAAATCATCCACAGGGACAATCTGGTTTTGTTGTGAAGCAACAAATCCATATTGCGGCGCAGGCTCACTTGCGCAGCAAGTTAAACCGCGTAGCGGTGGCCATAGCCACAATCACTCAATGTGAAGCAACAAATCCATATTGCTGCGCAGGCTCACTTGCGCAGCAAGTTATGCCGTAGCCACAACGCCCGTTGTAGAACAACAAGACCAATTTACTTTATAAGACGTATCCTCTGCCCCGGGAAGATAAGATCGGGGTCGGCGATCCTGTTCTCTCCGGCGATGCGCGGATAGTTGAAAGGATTTCCTGTGAAGCGTTCTGAAATGTTCCAGAGCGTGTCATCTTTCTTCACCACATACACATCAATATCAACAGGCATGGTTGCGGGTATATCAAGCTCGAGGGGCGCACGAAGATTTTCCGCGGGACGAGGCGGTTCCGCCTGCGCCATAACCGGTTCTGTCTTTGTTTTGGCTGGTTCAGCCTTCTCCTTAACCGGTTCGGGTTTTGGCTTAGCTGGCTCAATCTGCGTTTTGGTTGAATCGGTCTGCACCATACCCTGAACTGTCGTCGCATTATCATGCTTTATTTTCGCCGGCTCAGTTTCTTTCATTGATTTTTCGACATCCGGCTGACGGGACGCCCCCACGACATACAGGACAGCAACCAGCGCCGCGCCTATGACGCCATAGACGATTCCGCCTTTCCAGGCCCTGGCCGTGTGCTCTTCCTGATATATGCGATAAGGCGCGCCGGGCTTGGTGCCTGCCGCAGCACGTATTGGTACCGATGGTCGCCTATCATCAGACGCTGAAACGGCAGTACCTCTGGCCAACAGAGACCCCGATTTTTCCTTCGCCAATTCCTGGACAGGTGCTGCTCGCGAAGACCCTGTAGCTGAAACTGCCTGTGCTGGCGCTATCAATTTCTCGTCCTGAGGCTCACTCATGGCTACAGGTTCAGGCGCCCTGCTGCCTTCACCAGAAGGCTCTCGCGTTGAAACACTGTGCAGTAGACCAGCATCTTCCAGTGTCTTTGCTGTTGCCGTAATTGTTTCCGGAATGATCGATTCTTCCGACACCTCTGCAGCGTGCGGAACATGATAGTGATCAATTGCTTCTTCGTCGCTCCACTCGTCCTCTGTCGATAGGGATTCCTGTGGGCTTGTTGAAGGTGCCGCCGCAAGATCAACATTCATCTGTTCCGACTCTGGAGCAATTGCGGGAGGAGCGATTTCCGCCTCTTGCATCTGGATCAATTCGACGTCTTCCTCTGCTGCTTGCTGTTGAATATACGGTACCGGTTCATCGTCCCATTGGTGCCCGCTCGCCTGCTCCCGCACTGCAAGGGCTTCAGGCTCTACAGGGGAAAGTATAGCCGCTGACGCAACCCTGTGAGCCGGTTCTGCCTCCGTCGACATCATCTTCATCTCACGCGAGAACGCCGGCAGGAATTTCTTTATCAGGGACTTCTCGAAATGCACCGAGATGGCCTCGACGTTCAGGATAAGCCTTACCGCTTCCGCATCGGGATAGCACCCGTACATCAGGTTGTGCGGCAGATGGATCGGCACTGCGCGATGGATATCAAGCGCAAGCCGCCGTTCACCGAATACGGCCTCGGTTATAACCAGCGCCCGGAAATCTCCGTTGTTCACAAGCAACATGCGCCACGCGGACGTAGTGAGCGACCGCCTGCCGAACATTATCGCCAGATCCACCACGGGGAGGATTTCTCCATTATGCTCGGCCACGCCGATCACGATGGGCGGCACATCGGGAAGTGCACGGCAAGGCTTGAAGGCAATGACGTCCTCCACTTCCTGTTTGGGCAACGCGTGGCGCTCGCCCAGTAGCGAGAACTCCACCACCTCGACATCGTGCTTGAAAAAAAGATCAGGGAACAATGAACCCGGTGTATAGCGCTGCCAGAGCGGTTTTTCATCCGCCGCGCCTGAGCCAGAGGACAACACCATGGCGAGATCGATAAGCGGGATGAGTTCTCCCGCGCGCACCACCACGTCCTTCAGCCATCGAGTCTGGGCGATCAACGGTACCGGTTTGATCGTGACTTTATTGGCGGGCAACGTCCCCTCGTCGCCATCAACGAGAAGGCCGAATGCGTCGCCACTGATCTCGGCTATCAGCATCATGGAATCCGGCGCCCCGCTCTGCCGTTTGATGCGCTGCGACAAGTCGATGACGGGCAGCAGGCGCCCCTCCCGGAAGGTTACGCCCTTCACATACCGGGGCGTGTTCGGTAACGGCGTGATCGGTCCCGGTTTGACAGTCTTATCCTCCATGCCCGCTGCGGACGCGGCGTAGAGTTCTCCTCCAGAGGCAATAAACCTGATCCGATCCGTTCCGGAAATTTCCAAGGGTTGAACAGCGGTAATCCGGTGCGAGTCCACTGAAGGCTCCTCACCGGCCTTCAGTACCCGCGAGTAAAGCTCCGCGATATTGATAATGGGAATGGGAATGCCGTCTTGGATTGCACAAGAATCGAAAACCGGCGTCTTAAGATAATCGGGAAGAGGAAAAATCAAGTCAGTGGGAATGGACTGCGTTCGCATCTCGCCGCTTACCAAGAACCCCGTGACCTTTTCACCCTCCGCCATCAGGAGAATGCAGCCCTGTCCTGTTCCTTGGGAGGGCTCATAGCCCATGCACACGGGGAGGTCAGCCAGAGTCACGGTCCGTCCGTCGTCGATCATAATCCCCGCGATGCAGGCGGGGCTGAGGGGTATCCGGTGCAAAGAATCGAGATCCCTGACGGACAGGATCTCGTCCTTCCAGATCCCGTATTGTATGACGCCGAAGGAAGTGAGGAACAACTCTCTCATATGGACCAAGTGTGATAGGGAAAGTGTACTTCGTCAAGACGCAGCATCTTCGAATATAAAATGAGTCTGAAGGGGTTACGCATTCCCAACATCGAACAACAAGACTGATTGCGGCGATTATTGTTTTGTCTTTCGCGCAATAGAAGGAGATGGCTCATTTCAATCCGTTGCAAACATTTGCTGTTGCCAACAACAGACATTCAGAACCTGACTTGCGGTTGGTCATCTTCCCCAACTTGTCTTGCCCATCAGCTCATAGACCACCAGCATAGTCGAGTCTCGATTGAGGTGGGCTAATTCGACAGAACCGGAGATTTTGTATTGACATGTGCGGTACCGTACAGAGGAAATATGATCATTGATGCAATATATATA
>JADGRM010000143.1 GCA_017880945.1 Gallionella sp.
TTTGAATTTCCCCATAATTGCTTTGCGTCACCTAACCCAATGCGGCGATCTTGCCCAACAGATCGGCTGCGTCTATCGGCTTGACCACGTAATCCTTGGCTCCCTGGCGCACACCCCAGACCTTATCGGTCTCCTGATCTTTAGTCGTGCAAATGATCACCGGTATATGTTGTGTCTCGGGCTCCTTGGTAATCGCTCTGGTTGCCTGAAAACCATTCATCCCGGGCATCACCACGTCCATGATGATCAAATCCGGTTTGGTCAGTTTGGCTTGTTCCACACCCTTTTCACCGTCCTCGGCAAAAGAAACCTCGAAACCCTGCTTGCCTAATATTTCGCCAAGGATATGACGCTCGGTTGCAGAGTCGTCCACCACCAGAATTCTCTTAATGGCCATAATCGACTTCTTTCTTTTCTTGAGTATGCATGATGACTGCCTCAATCAAACTTTTCTTGTTGAATGGTTTAAGTAGATATTGATCTGCGCCGACCAATTTGCCGCGTGCGCGGTCGAACAGTGTGTCTTTGCTGGTCAGCATGACTACAGGGGTGTTTCTGAAATGTTGATGTTTTTTGATAAGCGCGCAGGTTTGATAACCATCGAGACGTGGCATCATCACATCCACGAAAATGACATCCGGGTTGTTGTCCACCACTTTGGCCAAACCGTCAAAGCCGTCCTCTGCAAGGATGACTTGGCAACCCGCCTGCGACAGGAATATCTCTCCGCTGCGCCTAATGGTATTGCTGTCGTCGATCAGCAATACCTTAACCCCTGACAATGGCAGGTCCTCGCTCATCTTGCTCCCTCTTGCATAGGCACTGATGTATTTATCATCACGTTTTGAACGGCTCTCAGGCGGCAATGCTAACGTATCTCACCGCCGCTGTCATGGCGTTTTTACCGCCTCCAGAAATGCGGAGTGAACAGGATCAGCACGGTAAAAATTTCCAGCCGACCAACCAGCATCGCAATCGTGCACACCCAGGTCTGAAAATCGGACAGCACGCCAAAGTTGCTGGATGGCCCCACCACACCGAGCCCGGGCCCTGCGTTGTTGATGCAGGCTATGATCGCGGAGAACGCGGAGATGAAATCCAGTCCGCTGATCAGCAGCGCAAAGGTCAGCGTGACCACGGTCATGAAATACAGAAAAATAAATCCCAGCACCGCAAACACGATGTTGTTGGGCACGACACTGCCGCCTATCTTCATCGGGTTGATGGCGGTCGGATGCAACAACTTGACAAATTCGCGGCCAGCCTGCTTGAACAGGATCATCGTGCGGACCATCTTGATACCCCCACCGGTGGAGCCTGAACTGACCGTAACGCAACTGAGGAACAACATCCACATCGGCGCGAAGATCGGCCACTGACCGAAATCCACGCTGGTAAAACCGCAGTCTGTCGCGATGGAAACCAGATTGAAGCTGGCGTGGCGCAAGGCGGTCCAGAAACTCGGGTAAGTGCCCTGCCACCACAGGAATACCGCTATGCCCAGACAGCTTGCCAATACCAGCCCGACAGTTGCGATAGCCTCGGTGTCATACCAATACAGCTTGAGATTTTTTTCACGCCACACCAAAAAATGCGTGGCGAAATTCATCGCTGCCAGCAGCATGAAAACGATCAATACGAATTCGATGGCGGGAGAATTGAAGTAGCCGACACTGGCATCATGCGTGGAAAATCCACCCAGTCCCATCGTGGCAAACGCATGGCAGATCGCGTCCAGCCAATTCATGCCCACGGCCTTCAATGACAAAATACAGGCGATGGTGATGCTCAAATAAACCAGCCACAGGTTGCGTGCCGTCTCGGTGATACGCGGGGTGAGCGCGGAATCTTTCATCGGACCCGGTGTTTCCGCCTTGAACAATTGACGTCCGCCGATGCCAAGCAGCGGCAGAATGGCAACCGCCAGCACGATGATACCCATGCCGCCCAGCCAGTTCAATTCATGCCGCCAGATGTTGATCGCGGGCGGCAAATCATCCAGTCCGGTCAACACGGTCGCACCGGTAGTGGTCAGGCCGGACATGGTTTCAAAATAAGCGTCGGTGAATGACAGGTCCTTAATCACCAGCAGTAACGGTAGCGTGGCGAAAGCCGGCATCGCCGTCCACATGGTCACCACCATCAAGTAGCCGTGCCGGATGGAAAGCTCGCCCTTGTAGCGGCGCGTCAACAACCACATCAGAAACCCGATGGCCGCTGTGCAAACCATTGCCAGCAAAAAATCGATCAGAGTTCCGTCGCCGTATATCAATGATGCAGCTAACGGCATCATGTAGGCGGCGCTGAATACCACCAGCATCAAACCCAAAGCGCGAACAACTGACAGGGTGTGTTGCATCAGAGGAACCCGATGCTGACCTGAAAAAGCCTTTCAACCTTGCGCACCATCGCCTTGTTGATGACAAACACGATGACATGATCTTCGGCCTCGATCACGACGTCATGATGGCCCATAATGACCTTTCCGCCGCGCACGATCGCGCCTATGGTCGCGCCCTTGGGCAGATCGATATCATCGATGCGCCGTCCCACCACTTGCGAGGACTGGCGATCGCCGTGAGCCACCAGTTCAAGCGCTTCCGCCGCACCACGGCGCAGCGAATGGACTGCGACGACATCGCCCTGACGCACATAGGCCAGTAAAGAGCCGATCGTGACATGCGCCGGAGACAATGCGATATCGATCTTGCCGCCCTGCAGCAAATCCACATAGGCGCTGCGATTGATCAGCGCGATCACCTTACCCGCGCCTCCCTGCTTGGCAAGCAACGCCGACATAATGTTGTTCTCATCATCGTTGGTGAGCGCGCAAAACACATCCACCGCACCGACATGCTCCTGCTGCATCAACTTTTCATCCGTGCCATCGCCGTTCAGCACCAGCGTATTCTTCAGTTCTCCAGCCAAATTTTCGCAGGCCTTCTTGTTGTATTCGATCAGCTTGACCTGATAGTCGTTCTCCAGCGCCTTGGCCAGGCGCCTTCCTATATTTCCGCCGCCGACGATCATTACGCGCTTGGCGGGTTTATCCATGCGGCGCATCTCCTTGAGCACGCTGCGGATATTGTCGGTCGCGGCGATGAAGAAAATCTCATCACCTTCCTCGATCACCGTATCGCCTTCGGGAATAAGCGGACCGTCCTTGCGAAAAATCGCCGCGACGCGGGTCTCGACTTGCGGCATATGAGTGCGCAGAAAACTCAGCGGCTTGCCCACCAGCGGCCCGCCCTGGAACGCGCGCACGGCCACCAGCGATGCCTTGCCTTTGGAAAATTCCTGTACCTGCAGCGCTTCCGGGAACTCGATCAGCTTGACGATGTAGTCAGTCAGTATCTGCTCGGGGCAGATGGAAAAATCCACGCAAAAATTATCTTTGCTGAACACTTCCGGGCGGGCCAGAAAGTCGGGCGAACGGATTCGGGCGATTCGCGTCGGCGTGTTGTAGAGACTGGCCGCCAGCTTGCACGCCACCATGTTGACCTCGTCGCTTTGTGTGACAGCCAGCAGCATGTCGGTATCGGCAATCCCGGCCTGTTCAAGCACTGAAGGATGAGCGGCATTACCCATCAGGGTGCGCAGATCCAAACGATCCTGCAATTGGCGCAGCTTCTCGCCATCGGAGTCCACCACAGTAATATCGTTAGCCTCGCTGACCAGGCTTTCCGCCACCGTGGAACCAACTTGTCCCGCACCGAGTATCAATATCTTCACGGCAGATCCCTAAATTTATGCCAAATCTTATGATTGCGCCCGTATCCAGCTCTTCCACTCGGCGAACAGCTTTTCATTGCGCGCGGCGATCACCGATCGTTGCCAGATATCGCATCGCGTGAAATCATCATTCTCGATGCAACTGACATGCCCGCCCGACTCCAGCAACACCAGCAAACCGGCGGCATAATCCCAGAGCTTTTGGCCACCGTGCAGATACACATCGTAACGGCCCGTCGCGGTGTAGCACCAGTCCAGCGCGCTCGCGCCAAAGTTGCGCTGCGAACTGTAGGGAGGTTGGGTGGCCAATTGCGTGACCAGTTTTTTCTTGAGCCGCTTCAGATCCACGCTGGCCAAAGCTTGCTCCAACGTTCCCACCACTTCGCGGCCAACCAGCTTTTCACCGTTCAGAAACGCGCCTTTGCCCTGCTCTGCGGCAAACATCTCGTTGGCCACCGGGTCGTACACCACGCCCAATACGCTTTTTCCCTCGCGGATCAGCGCGACCGAAACAGCAAAATAAGGCAGGCCGCGCACGAAGTTGGATGTCCCGTCGATCGGATCGATGCACCACAGGCCGTCATGGCCCGCTTCCCACAGCGTCCGTTGCTCGGCGGACGTCATCTCTTCGCCCAGCACCGGCACGTTGAGGATGGCTTGCAGCTTTTTGGTCAGGGCATTCTGCGCGGCGATATCCGCCTCGGTACACAGGGTGCCGTCGCTCTTGTGTTGGTGCGCCACCTTGAGATAACGCGGCATGATCTCTTCCGCCGTCACCAGCTTGACTGCCGCGACCGCCGCCTTGAGCAGCGCCCCCATGGTGGTCGGGGCAGGATGATTCATGGCGTTTGGAGTTGGAAGATTCATGCCGCTTTCCATTTGATCGAACAACCCATGCCGGCGATCTGCTCGCGCGGGCCCTGCCCGGTTCGTGCCACTTGCAGCATCGCGTTGAACAGATCGCGCGGCGCATCGGCGACCGCCTCCTTGCGCGAAGCATCCAGCCGGCCGCGATATTGCAACTCGAGACTGGTGTTGAATCCAAAGAAATCCGGCGTGCACACCGCACCGTAATCCTTGGCTACCTGCTGGGTCTCGTCCCACACATAAGGGAATGGATAGCCATATTGTTGCGCGACCGCTTTCATGTTGTCGAACCCATCCTCCGCATAGTCGGCGGGATCATTGGACATGATCGCGATGCTGTTGATGCCGTGCTGCTGCAACTCGCGCGTATCGCGGATGATGCGCTCGCGGACAGACTTCACGTACGGGCAGTGATTGCAGATGAACATCACCAGCAAGCCGTTCTTGCCCCGCGCATTGGCGAGGTTATAGCGTTTGCCGTCCACACCGGGCAAGTCGAAATCGCGTGCTTTCCAGCCGAAATCACATAAGGGTGGTTGCAGACTGACCATTTCATAATCCTGACAATATCATTAGAGGCGTTATATTATCACGGCGACACTGTTAATCATTTGCACCTTGACCATGCCGCGTTTCTACTGCCCCCCACCGCTGCCCTCCAGCGGCACTTTCGAACTCCCGCCGGACGCAGCACACCATGCCGCTCGCGTGCTGCGTTTGCGCGAGGGCGATCCGGTACAGATCTTCGACGGCTTGGGCAATGAACGCCACGGGGTGATAGCCGAACCCGGCGGCAAGCGCGTCGTCATCAGCGGTATCATCGCTGTCGACAGCGACCGCGAATCCCCGCTCAAGGTGCTGCTGGCACAGGCCTTGTCCAGCAGCGAAAAGATGGACTGGGTGATACAGAAAGCGACCGAACTGGGCGTCGCGGAGATCCAGCCGATCGACACCGAGCGCAGCGTGGCCAGGCTGTCTGCCGAGCGTGCCACGAAGCGGCTCGAACATTGGCAGCAAGTCGCCATCTCCGCCTGCGAACAATGCGGGCGCAACACGCTGCCGCAGATCCACGCGCCGCTGGACATCATGGTGTGGCTGCAACAAATGCAAAAGACAGCAGGAACGAAATTCATCCTGCTGCCGCAAGGCGCGGCCTCGCTGCACGCACAGTCCAAACCGCAGGGACGCATCGCGTTGCTGATCGGTGCGGAAGGCGGCTTTACCCAGGCGGAAAGCGATACCGCGCTGCGCTGCGGATTTACCCCGATACGGATGGG
>JADGRM010000144.1 GCA_017880945.1 Gallionella sp.
CTCAGGCTTATGAACTGGCGTGGGCAGCGCCTTGGCTGGCGCGAATTGCGATGCATCCAGCAAACGGATCATATCCCCATGCAGCGCAGGTTGTGCTTGCGGCTCTTGCTCACCCCAACCCAGCCATCCCCGCTGCATCACCGCGAATAAGACCACATTACCCAGCAATAATATCCAGAATATTTTTCTCATTACGCGCCCGCCTCCTGGGCGATAAGCAACAACCCTTGCAAAACAAGATTATCCTCGACGCGCAGCGGCAATCTGAGATTTTTATGCAACACCCCTGCCGCTCCGCCGCTCAACACCACCGGCACGCTATCATCGTCAAGCAAAGCATATTGCCGTTCGATCGCGCCACAACAGGCTTGGATCGCCCCGCTGAACAACGCATCAGCGGAATTCAGGGGGAACCTTGCATAGCTCCCCTGCTCCAGTCTCAACTGACTTGTTGCGGCAACCAAACTGCGCCGCATCAGATCCACACCGGGCAAAATCAATCCACCGAGAAACTTCCCCTCCTCAGACAAGGTGTCTATCGTGATTGCAGTGCCGCAGTTCACTACCATGCACTTACCGCGCACCAGATGCCATGCCGCGATCAAAGCCGCCCACCTGTCGCTGCCCAGTTGGCCCGCATTTGAATAGCCGTTGCGCACACCGCATTGCATTTCCCGCGCAATGATGAAATTGAACGATGCGGACTGACCAACCTTGATATTACGAATATGCCGCGCGACTTCTTCCCCCGCAACATTGCTCACCCAGACTTGCTGTATATCGTATAAGCCTGTTCCGGGTATGTCGGAGCAATCGGGAAAGACCTGCGGCAAGTCAACCGCCTGCTCGACAGGCATAACCCCGTTGCGCAACCATTCATCCCGGTTCACCAAAGCCCACTTGATACATGTATTGCCCGCATCGATCAGCAGCTTCATCGCCGACCCCGCACTTCCCCGGAATTAAAATACCGCTTTCCCTGCGCGGTTTCCAGGCATAACTCTCCGTTGTCGTTGACCCCGCGCGTCACCCCGCTCACGGTCGAATCATCCGGCATATACAATTGAACCAGCCTGTTCTGGTGGACATGGTATCGCTCCCATTCATTGCGTAATGCAGAAAAGCCGCCCTGCCCGAACTGTTTCAGCACCATTGCCAGCTCTTGCAATACCACGGCCAACAATTGATTGCGCGTGGGCAACGCAGCGCACACTTGATCCAGCGCACTGGCAGGTTGATCGATCTGGTGCGCCAGACCGGTTGGCAAGGCACAATTCAAACCGATGCCGATCACCACCGCGCTCGGCCCGAGCATATCGCCTTGTGCCTCGATGAGCACCCCGCCTAATTTTCCATGGGGAGTCAGGATATCGTTTGGCCATTTCAGGTGCACGCCCTGCGCACCCAGCTTGTTCAGTGCGCGCACAATGGCTACGCCTACCGCCAGACTCAATCCGGACAAGGCATTCAAGCCGCAATCAAAACGCCACAACAACGAAAAAGTCAGTGAACTGCCCAGGCCGGAATGCCAAGTCCGCCCCATCCGGCCACGCCCGGCGGTTTGCAACTCCACCGCCAACACGCTGCCACTGGGTGCGCCCCCGTTTGCAACCGCCAGCCCGGCACGCTGCAACAGCAAGGTATTGCTGGAAGCGGCTTGCGGCAATATCTCGATATCGAACTGCCCGGCATCCCTGCCCAACCCGCGCAATATCTCACTCCGCTCCAACTGTTGCCACGGGCGAGCCAGGCGATAACCGCGACCGCGTATCCGTTGCAACACCACCCCGAAGTCCGCAACGTCAGCCAGCGCGTTGAACACACTGGCGCGCGACACGCCCAGTTGGCCCGCCATGATCTCGCCGGAATGAAATTCACCATCCGCCAACAGGTTCAGCAAGCGCCAAATCCGCACATTGGAACAGCCGGCCGTCATTGCGGCATCTCTGCAACCGGCTGCGGCGGCATATTGAGAAAGCGCATGATTTCATCGCGCCGTTTCAATGCGTCCTGATAACCCAGATCGATCAACGCGCGGGTGTACTTGCTTTCAGACAGCAGGTAACTGATCAGTATCCCTCCGCTGTGCTGTCTTGCGCCGACCAGGCGCAACAGCAGGCGTATCGTCCAGGGCAATTCCATTACGTATCGCTCGGCGATCTTTTCGAGCGGCTGGCTGGGCGAAACAACCAGCACATCGACATGCCTGAGATTGGCGCGCTCACGCATCTCCTCCGGCATGATCGCAACCAGATCGTTGATCTTTTTCAGCCGCTCCAGATCCACTTCCATGCTATCGAGAAAAATACTGTTCAGGGTATGTCCTGCGATCCGCGCCAGGGAAGGGTACTCGCTCATTTCGCTGCGCTCGGGTTGCTCGACGTACCCGTTCACGGTGACGCCGATTATCAGCACCCGTGTTGCACCCAGATGCAGCGCGGGGCTGATCGGCGCGATCTGGCGCATAGAGCCATCACCGAAATATTCACGATGGATCAATCTCGCCGGAAAAATGAAAGGGAGCGCGGCAGAAGCCAGCAGGTGCTTGATTTCGATCTGCGCCGGTGTACCGATCCGTCCCGTGCGCCGCCATGGTTCGAGTTGTTTCACGCCCTGATAAAAAGTCACCGATTGCCCGGAACCGTAGCCTGACGTGGTGATACTCAATGCGTGCAGCAAGCCCGCATCGATATTCTCCTGGATCTTTTCATAGGGCACCATATCTTCCAATAATTCGACCAGCGGTGAATTATCGAGCAGCGAAACCTGATTAAGTTTATTGATCCCGATTGCACTGAACAGCATCCCGACTAGCCATAATATCGAGTTATTGAACACACCGATCACGTCGGTGCGATAGATATGATTGGCGTGAAAGCCCTTCCAGGTATTGTCCAGATATTGCACGCCTTTGCGGAAATTTTGCGCATTCGCCGCGAGCGCAGCGGCATTGAGCGCTCCTGCCGATGTGCCGCAGATTATCTGAAATGGACTATGTGCGCGGCGCGGCATGGATTCCGCAATCGCCTTGAGAACGCCGATCTGATAGGCGGCACGCGCGCCGCCACCGGTGAGTATCAAACCTATGCGCTTCTCCATTGGTGTTTTACTCCGCTTCAGCCTGCACCGACTCCAGCGCGTCCTTCAGTGTCTCTTCCGGCAAAGCATTCAGGGTTTCCGACAGCATCTCCGCAGCATCCATCGCCTCAACCTGCACAGACTCGGGATCGGTGTTCGCGACCAGCACCGCCGCCGCACCCACCACCTTGAGCAATCTGGTGCGCTCCTGCATCAACATCTCGATTTCTTTGCTAAGCATTGCCACTTCTTCTTTCTTCATTAATATTCTCCTTTAGTTAAGGCCCCCGCACACCGCAGCAGGCGTAGAGGTTGCGCAGGTTTAGTGTTTCTTCACACCGGCCACCGCCAGCGCGCTCATGTTCACGAGACGCCGCACCGTCGCTGTCGAAGTCAGGATATGCACCGACTTGTTCGCCCCCAAGAGGATCGAACCTATCGTGATGCCGTCTGCCCCCGTCATCCTCAACAGGTTATAGGCAATATTGGCCGCATCCAGATTCGGCATGATGAGCAGATTCGCGGCGCCCTTCAGTCGTGATGAGGGAAAGGTTTGCAGGCGCAAACTTTCCGACAGCGCGGCATCGCCGTGCATCTCGCCTTCCACTTCCAGTTCCGGCGCAAGCTGTTCGAGCAACTCGCGCGCCCTGCTCATCTTGCGCGCCGACGCATCGTCATGGCTGCCGAAATTCGAATGCGACAGCAGCGCGACTTTCGGCGACAAGCCGAAACGCCGCACCTCTTCCGCAGCCAGCATGGTCATTTCGGCGATCTGCTCGGCACTCGGATCCAGATTGACATGGGTATCGCATATGAACAGGGTATTCCTGGGCAGCATCAGAATATTCATCGCCGCGTACACGTTCATACCCGGACCGTGCCCGATCACCTCGTCGATATAACGCAGATGCCTGAGCGGCAGCGAAACCGTCCCGCACAGCATCGCATCCGCCTCGCCTTTATGCACCAGCATCGCCGCGATCAGGGTGTTGTGCCTGCGCATCTCCCGCTTGGCCGATTCCGGCGTAACACCGCGGCGCTGCATCATGCGATGATATTCGCTCCAGTATTCGCGGTAGCGCGGATCGCTCTCCGGGTTCACCAGCTCGAAATGCTCGCCGGCACGGATGCGCAAACCCAGCTTGGCGATGCGTTGCTCGATCACAGCCGGACGTCCTATCAGGATTGGATAGGCGATGCCTTCGTCCACCACGGTCTGCACCGCGTGAAGCACGCGAGATTCTTCCCCTTCAGCGTACACCAGGCGCTGCGGCGCACGCTTGGCGGCCTCGAACACCGGCTTCATCAGCATGTTGG
Organism: Gallionella sp.; assembly: GCA_017880945.1. Taxonomy (GTDB): domain Bacteria; phylum Pseudomonadota; class Gammaproteobacteria; order Burkholderiales; family Gallionellaceae; genus Gallionella. The sequence continues at coordinate 4,396 of JADGRM010000144.1, forward strand.
AGTGATACACAAAGGTGTCGAGTTGCTCGCGATACGCTGCCATATCGGCAATCGGCCGCTCCGCCACCCCGCTGTCCATCGCGGCCTGCGCCACAGCCGGTGCGATGCGCGTGATCAGGCGCGGATCGAACGGCTTGGGGATCAGATGATCCGCGCCGAAACTCAGATTCTCCTCGCCATACACCGCTTCCACCGCATCCGATTGTTCGGCTTGCGCCAATTCGGCGATCGCATGAACCGCGGCGCGCTTCATTGCCTCGTTGATCGTGGAAGCGCCGACATCCAGCGCGCCCCTGAAAATATACGGGAAGCACAGCGCGTTATTGACCTGGTTCGGATAATCGGAACGCCCGGTCGCCAGGATCGCATCGGGACGCGCCGCCTTGGCGATGTCAGGCATGATCTCCGGCGTGGGATTGGCCAGCGCAAAGATCAGCGGCCTGTCGCCCATTTTCTTGACCATCTCCGGCTTCAACACCCCGCCTGCAGACAACCCCAGGAACACATCCGCCCCGGCGATCACCTCGGCCAGGGTGCGGGCTGAAGTCTGCACCGCATAGCGCGCCTTGTTGTCGTCCATTTCCTCGACGCGCCCTTTGTAGACCACGCCCTTGATGTCGGTGACGATGATGTTCTCCATGCGCACGCCGAGGCTGACCAGCATATCCAGACAGGCCAGCGCCGCCGCGCCCGCGCCGGACACCACCAGTTTGATCTTTGCGATGTCCTTGCCGACCACCTTGAGGCCGTTCAGCAAAGCCGCGCCGACGATGATCGCCGTGCCGTGCTGATCGTCGTGGAACACCGGGATCTTCATCCGCTCGCGCAGCTTGCGCTCGATGTAGAAACATTCCGGCGCCTTGATGTCTTCAAGATTGATGCCGCCGAACGTCGGCTCCAGCGCGGCGATGATATCCACCAGTTTGTCGGGATCGCGCTCGGCTATCTCCAGATCGAACACATCGATGCCGGCGAATTTCTTGAACAGCATCCCCTTGCCTTCCATCACCGGCTTGGCGGCCAGCGGGCCGATCGCGCCCAGGCCCAGCACAGCCGTGCCGTTGGTGATCACCGCGACCAGGTTGCCGCGCGCGGTCAGGTTGCGCGCCTCGGCCGGATTTTCCACGATGGCCTCGCAGGCCGCCGCCACGCCCGGCGAATAGGCCAGTGCGAGATCGTGCTGGGTGATCATCGGCTTGCTCGGGGTAACGGTGATCTTGCCCGCCGGTGATTGGCGGTGGTATTGCAGCGCGGCTATACGCAGTTGCTCGTCCATGATTTTCTACTTTCATTGCCAGACAGTATTGCGCGGATTATACCGTAGGCAGAGTTGCGGCCTTATTCCATTTCCATTTCAAATGGTAAAGCAATCCGTAGGTCGGGCTTAACCAGCGGCTTATGTCACCGTTAACCAATGACTTATGTTGGCGTAGTTTGCCAACTTAGTCAGATGGCTATGCAAAGCC
>JADGRM010000014.1 GCA_017880945.1 Gallionella sp.
CTGGCTTCCGCCGTAACGGCGAACAAACTCAGGCAGGTCAAAGCTATCGTCAAAAATATAAAAAATCTTTTCATATATTCCTCAAGGGTGGTATTAATCAAAGCGGGCGCAAGTATATCACCGGTAGCGGCGCCCACGGTCGCGGAGCAAATAGAGCAGCGCCAGGAAGAAAAGTTGCTAATTCAAAATAAAATTCGGGAAGGTCATTTCATTTTGGAAGGCAGCCGGATCGTTTCGCCGTCTACTGCGAAAACGCCTCTCCCTTGATGATGTATCGTCTGTGGATGTTTCTGCGCAGGATCTATCCACGCTTTGACTACCTCAAGGATGAACAGGTTGTACTTGTCCACCATTTTCCCGTCGACGACTTTGCATTCGAGATTGGCGTAGCACTCGTCTACAAGCGGTGCCTGGACGTATGCGGCGGCCATCGGCGTGAGATTGAATTTCCTGAACTTGTCGACCCTGCGTCCGGAACAGTTGCCGACGCCAACCACTTTTTTTGCCAGCTCCACTGTCGGGATGTTGATCACGCACTCTTTCGTGGCGGTCAGGCTGTCGAACGAGTAGTTCCGGTTGCTGATCACGCACCCCACCAGCGGTGGCTCGAATTCGAGCATGGTTTGCCACGACATGGTCATGATGTTCGCCTTGCCATTGCGGGTGGTTGTGACCAGCACGACAGGGCCCGGCTCGAGCAGGCGATAGACCTTGGATAAGGGAAAGGATTTTTTCGCCATCTCACCACCTCCGAGCTTTTGCCGATGCAACAGTATCTACGCCTTGTGCAAATTGTCAAAACGGCGCTTCGCTTACCAAGGTTAGTATCTCTGCGCCGAGCGGATGAGTAAAGCTCAGCATACGGGCATGCAGCAGCAAACGGGGCGCGCTGGAAGCATCGCCGCCATACAACGCATCGCCCAGGATAGGATGGCCGATGGCCGCCATATGCACGCGCAACTGGTGGGTGCGACCGGTGACCGGCTCCAGTTCCAGACGGGTTGTGTCTACAACATGTTCACCCTTCGATACATCAGGGCGAACGGGAGAGGGTTCCGAACCAATGCTTCGTTCGTGCTGATAACCAGCGACTTGGTCGTCGTTTCTTGACGGCCTAGTCGAATGGCTATAACCAACCACTTGGCAACCGTCCTCTGGTTGCGTAGTGGGATGGCTAGTTGTTTTACCAGTCGTTACATCAGGTATCGAAGCATGAACGGACTCACCAAACCCCAACACCCGATAGCGCGTCAGCGAGGGTTTGCCCAGCTCGGCATCGATCTTGCGCAGCGGTCGGTTCGGCCAGTCGGCGACGATAGGCAGATTCACCTCGCCCGTCGGCTGCTCTACATTGCCCGCCACCACGGCCACATAGCGCTTTTGCACTTCGCGTTCGCGAAACATTTCAGAAAGTCGCCGCTGCATCGCGGCACTCCGCGCGAACACCATCAAGCCGGAAGTCGCCATATCGAGCCGGTGCACCACCAGCGCGTCGGGAAACTCTTGCTGGATGCGCGCGTACAGACAGTCCTGCTTGTCCGCTCCGCGCCCCGGCACCGCCAGCAGCCCGGCAGGTTTGTTCACGATCAGCAGCGAGTCGTCGCAGTAGAGTAATTCAGGGGCAAGCAAGGGATGAGCATCATCCGTTCGTGGTGAGCTTGTAGAACCATGAACGGAAAGACCCAACTCAGGCCTTCTTCACGAACTCGGTTTTCAACTGCATCGCGCCGATGCCATCGATCTTGCAGTCGATGTCATGGTCGCCATCGACCAGCCGGATGTTCTTCACCTTGGTTCCCACCTTGACCACAGAAGACGAACCCTTGATCTTCAAGTCCTTGATCACCGTGACCGAATCGCCATCGGCCAGCACGTTGCCAAACGCATCTTTATATACGCGCTGCTGATCGCTGCTTGCGGCGGGCGTATCCTTAGACCACTCATGCGCGCACTCGGGGCAGACATAGTTGCTCCCGTCTTCGTAAGTGAATTCCGAACTGCATTTCGGGCATTTTGGTAAAGCGCTCATGGTGTCTCCTTGATTGGGTTTGAATTGGAATTTGTAGGGGGCAATAACCAGCGGGCATTGCACCGTATGCTGGAGTTCGAAGATTACATCCGGCGCAATAATGATTGCGCCCTACGCGGGCTGAGCAAGTGTCGGGTTTCACTACGCTAACCTGACCTACAAAACTCATGGTGCTTTCTGTATTTGATTAAGTGAAGTTTTAAGGGGAAATTACGGCATACTAAGTAGCCATTTGCGAGAACAGTCTTACAGCTTATATCCGCGATGCACGGCAACCACGCCGCCGGTCATGTTGAAGTACTCGACGCGTTCCAGTCCGGCATCGACCATCATCTGCTTCAGTTCTTCCTGTCCCGGATGCATGCGGATGGATTCGGCAAGGTAGCGGTAGCTGTCCGCGTCGCCGGCGATGAACTGGCCGATCTTGGGCAGCAGCTTGAAAGAGTAGATATCATAGATTTTTTCCAGCGGCTTGGCTACTTTGGAAAATTCCAGCACGATCAAACGCCCACCCGGCTTGAGTACGCGATGCATTTCGCGCAGCGCGGCGTCTTTGTGCGTGACATTGCGCAGGCCGAAGGCGATGCTGACACAGTCGAAATAATTGTCAGGAAACGGCAGGTGTTCGGCATCGCATTGTGTGACAGGTGTGGCGAAACCTTCGTCGAGCAAACGGTCGCGCCCTACGCGCAACATGGCGTTGTTGATGTCGGTGAGCACTACTTGCCCGTTGCTGCCGACCTTCTTGAGAAACAGCCGCGACAGATCTGCCGAGCCGCCCGCCACGTCCAGCACACGCTGTCCCTCGCGGACGCCGCTGAGACTGACCGCAAAACGCTTCCATACGCGATGCAGCCCGGCTGACATCAGATCGTTCATCACGTCGTATTTGCCGGCGACCGAGGTGAACACGCCAGCGACCTTCCTGGCTTTGTCTGCTTCGTTGACGGTCTCGAAACCGAAGTGGGTGGTCTTGCTCATCTCAACTCCAATTTAAAAAATGATGACATTGTAGGAGCCCGATTAATCGGGCGATTTGCAGTCAATCGCGCAATAAATTGCGCTCCTACGCACGAACGTCAAATAAACTCGGTTCGCGGCTCTGGCCCGCTTCTTCAATTTGCCGCAGATAGTCCTGCCAAAGGGCAGCCTGGTTCTTGCCCAGGTTGTTCAGATATTCCCAGGTGTATAGCCCGCTGTCGTGCCCGTCGTCGAATTCGATCTTCATCGCATAGCTGCCGACCGGGGTGACATCGTTCACGCCCACATGTTGCTTGCCGACTTGCAGCACTTCCTGTCCGGGGCCGTGACCGCGCACTTCGGCGGAAGGCGAATGCACGCGCAGGAATTCGTAAGGGAAATGGTAGCGCGCGCCATCGTCGAAGGCGATCTCCAGTTCGTGCGATTTTTGGTGCAGCGTGATTTCGGTGGGGTTCATAGCGAGCGTATCTTTTTCAATAGTGCGGTGGTGGAACGTTCATGCAGGAAGGGGATGCTGTGCACCGTGCCGCCCCAACCTTGCACTTCCTTGCTGCCGACTATGTTCGCCGGTTTCCAGTCGCCGCCCTTCACCAATACATCGGGGCGGCAGGTGAGGATCAGATCAAGCGGCGTGTCCTCGTCGAATTTTACGACCAGGCTGACCGATTCCAACGCGGCAAGCACCATCATCCGGTCCAGCTCGGCGTTGATCGGCCGGTCATCACCCTTGCCCTGCCGCTTCACCGAGGCATCGCTATTCACCCCGATGATCAGCGACGCGCCCAGTGCGCGTGCCTGCGCGAGGTAAGTCACGTGGCCGCGATGCAGGACGTCGAAGCATCCGTTGGTGAATACCAGTGGCCGCGGCAGTGCGGCTGCCCGTGAGGCGACCTCACCTGCCGTGCACAACTTGCGTTCAAAATCGGGAGGCGGATACATTCAGTCCAGATACTCGAACATTCTGACCACGCGCCGCACGCCCTGGGTAGTGCTGGCGATTTCAGTGGCGGCATCGGCTTCAGTGTGGTTGACAAGGCCCATCAGATACACCGTGCCATTTTCGGTGACAACTTTGATGTGATCGGCATTGAAGTGTTTGTTGTTCATAAACCGCAGCTTTACGTTGGAGGTGATCAGGCCATCGTTGCTGCGCGAAGCCAGCGAACTGGTGGGAGTAACGGCCAGTTCATTCTGCACATCGCGCACTTTCTCGATGCCGGAGACGATTTTGTCGATCTCCGTTTTGGTAGATTCGTCCGGCACTTCGCCGCTGATCAACACGCGGTAATTAAAACTCGTCACATTGGCGTGCATCACGCTGTTGACTTGTTTGTCGATAAGCCGGGCGGCTTTAGACTCGATCTTCTGGTCATCGATATAAGCGTCTGCGGTGCGGCGATCCTGCGCCATCATGACTCCGGCACCGACGCCCACCGCAACGACCGGAAAGCAACCTTGCAGCGAGCCTGAAATCAGCACAAGCAACAGCAGGGAAACGACGCGCATCGTCATTCCCCGAGCAGGAGATAATCAATGATATCGCACAGGCAATGCAGGGTTAGCAGGTGTACTTCCTGGATGCGCGCGGTACTTTGAGTATCCACACAAATCAATACGTCGTCAGGGCGCAGTGAGCGGGCCATTTCGCCGCCGTCGCGCCCGGTCAGCGCGATCACGCGCATACTCCGTTCGTGCGCGGCATGGATCGCGGCAACCACGTTCGGCGAATTGCCGCTGGTGGAAATCGCCAGCAGGCTGTCGCCGGGCAAGCCGAGTGCGCGCACCTGCTTGGAAAAGATCAGGTTGTAATCGTAATCGTTGGCGATCGAGGTCAGCACCGAACTATCGGTAGTCAGTGCGATACATGCCAGGCCGGGGCGTTCCTTTTCGAAGCGGTTCAGCAATTCTGCGGCGAAGTGTTGCGCATCGGCTGCCGATCCGCCATTGCCGCAGCACATGATCTTGCCGTCGTTGGTGACACAGTCGAAAAAGATCTGCGCGCCGTTTGCGATGGGCTGCGCCAGCGCGTCCTTGACCTTCAGCTTGATCTCCGCGCTGTCCTTGAAATGCTTGATGATGCGTTTATTGATGTCCATGTGTATTTGAGCTTATATGCCGAGAACGAATATTAACCGAATCAAGCGTCGAAAGCATTTTTCAGCCATTGCACATTTTCGCCTTTCATATCATCCAGCAGCAAGGCATCGAAGCGACACGGCGGGGTGTGAGCGAGGCCGGCGAGATATTGATGCGCGGTACGGATAAGGCGTTGTTGCTTGTGTGCATCGATGCTGGCCGCCGCACCGCCGAAATCCGCATTGCGCCGCAAGCGCACCTCGATGAACACCAATGACGTGCCGTCCTGCATGATCAGGTCGATTTCGCCAAAGCGGCTGCGATAATTCTGCGCGATCAGCTTCAAGCCCTGCTGTTGCAGATACCGCACAGCCCATTGTTCGGCCTGGACGCCTATGCTCATGGCGTGTTGAAGTTTCTATCGGGGAATATCGGTGGTGTCTGGGCGGCAGGCATGTTCGGCAACTGGGCGCGCCCCTGTACAAACATTGCCGAGATAGGGGTGCGCTGGAAAGTGTGACCACTAAGCTCGATCTGCCCGGTTACGCCGTCCAGCGGCAATGCGGAAGCCACCTTATCCGAAAGTAGCAATTGAATTAACCGGAACGAGTCTATCCCCAGCGCGTAAAGACGTTCACGGTCGATGGAAAGCGGGGGGGAGACGCGCGGGTAGATCATCACAGCGGGATGATCGGGCTGCAACAACCACGGCATATCTACAAAACGGATGCCGTTCAAATCATAATTGGTCAGGGTGTTGTCATTGCCGACAAAGATTTGTGAAGTGGCATAGATAGGTAATTTGTTGGGAAGGTAAGGGCGGATCAGGCGTGCCTTTGCAGCGTCGGCGGCGAGGAATACCGTCGTGTCGGTTATGTCGGCAATATCCGCGAACACCGCGGAATCGTCGTTGAATTCGATTTCGCGCAGAATGCCCCTGCCCGGGCCGGACCACTCTTCTTCAAAAGCCGCTTGCATGCGCTGGGACAATTGCGAGCGGGTCGTTATGATGATGGCCTGATGCAGACCCTGCTGTTTGGCCAGTTGCGCGGCTTGCCGTGCTTCTGCTTCCACGGACAAGCCAAAAAAATACAACTGCTTGGCAGGCTGGCCTTCCACGATGTTCAAGGCCAATGTTGGCACCGGAATGTCTTTTTCTGCCGCAAGCGCACTGACTCCGTTGCGTGTTAGCGGTCCCACCACGGCGCGGGCGCCGTTGGCGATCGCCTGGCGATAGATCGCGACGACGCCGCTGTTCTCGTCAAAATTACTGTATACGCGCACCGGCAATAACAGTCTCTTGGGATTGATCGCCGCCATGAAGCCCTGCTGTACCGCATCGGCTGCGGGGCCAAATACCGGCGATTGCAGCGGCAGCAACAGCGCGATATGTGGAAAAGGCTTTACAGTGGGGAGCACGGGTGGCGCAGGTAATGCCTTGCTCTCCAAGGCGGCTGGCGGCGTTGCAACAATCGCCTCGGCAGAAGGCTGTTTGGCAGCAGCTGCTGCGGGCTTTTCTTCTTCCGGCTTATGCGGTACGGTGCCGGTGCATGCATACAGTGCGAACACAGTAGAAAGTAAAAGGAGTACACGTTGCATAACGAACATCCGCAAAAGTTGGAAGCCGCATTATATGTAGTTGCCACCCCGATAGGAAATCTGCGTGACATCACGCTGCGCGCGCTCGAAGTGTTGGCGGCCGCAGATGTAGTTGCAGCCGAGGATACGCGCAATACCGCCCATTTGCTGACGCATCACGGCATCACCGCAAACAAACTGATTGCGGTGCATCAGCACAACGAACGCGGCGCGGCGGAAAAGATCATCGTGTTGTTGCAGGCCGGGCAAAGCGTGGCCTTTGTCAGCGATGCGGGCACCCCCGCCGTCAGCGACCCCGGCGCGTTGCTGGTGCAGGCGGTACGGGCGGCGGGCTTGCGTGTCATCCCGATCCCGGGGGCAAGTGCGGCAATGGCGGCTTTGTCCGCGGCAGGCTTGAACGAACCGCATTTTTTGTTCTATGGCTTTTTGCCAAACAAATCCGCCGCACGGCGTACCGCGCTGCAATCGTTGATCAGTTACCCCTGCACGCTGGTGTTTTACGAAGCACCGCATCGCATCGTTGAATGCGTGGCCGACTTGTGCGCGGTTCTGGGCGGCGAGCGGCAAATCGTGCTGGCGCGCGAAATCACCAAATTGTTCGAGACAATACATGCCTGTCCACTAAGTGATGCCGAAGCCTGGCTGCAATCCGACAGCAACCAGCAGCGCGGCGAATTCGTCGTGCTGGTTTCCGGTGCGTTGCCGCAGCCGGGTTTATCGGTCGAAACATCAAACACACTATCTCTGTTGCTCGAAGAATTGCCGTTAAAACAGGCGGTGCAGCTCGCCGCGAAAATCACCGGAGCCAACCGCAACGAGCTGTATCAACGGGCGCTGCAGATCAAAAACCTTGCGTAAGCTGGGGACATCGACTTATCTTGTTTTACTTTCAAACAAGTGTTTGATACAGTTGTTCGGCGATTCGAGCAGTTGGTTGTCGCACCATGGGGTGAATTGCCCCCGACTAAATCATAATCCTATAGAGATTCTCAACATGACCACTCCTATCAAGCTCATCATTTCTATATTGTTGCTGACCGCTGCGCTTGCTGGCTGTGGTGGCGGTGACAAGCCGTCGGCAGGCCCCGGTCCGGGAGCGGCCATGCCGCCGCCCGAGGTGGATGTGATTACCGTTGTTCCGGGCCGGGCGACACTCACCCAGGACTTGCCCGGACGGCTGCAGGCCTATCGCACGGCGCAAGTGCGCGCGCGCGTAGAGGGGGTGGTTGAAAAAAGATTGTTTCAGGAAGGCAGCGATGTCCATGCGGGCGACTCCTTGTTTCTCATCGCTCCGCGTATCTATAGAACGGCGGCGGCATCGGCAAAGGCAGACTTGGCGATCGCACGCCAGAATGTAGATCGATACAAACCTTTGTTGGAGATCAAAGCGGTCAGCCAGCAGGAATTCGATCTGACTGAAGCCAAAGCCAAACAGGCCGAAGCAGCGATGAGTCGTGCGACCGACGATTTAGAAAACACCACCGTTCCCGCCGCTATTTCGGGCCGTATCGGTCGCGCCATGGTGACGGAAGGTGCACTGGTCGGCAAAGGCGATGCCACGTTATTGGCTACCATCGAGCAGCTTGATCCCATCTATGTCAACTTCACGGAATCCGGCTCCGACCTGTTGCGCCTGAGACAGTCAGTCAAGATGGGCAAACTCAAACGAGCCGAATCCGCCAAGGTGGAATTGCTGTTCGAAGATGGCAGCGTGTATCCGCAGCCGGGCAAGATATTCTTCACCGACATGGCGGTTGATCCAGGCACGGGTTCGGTGTCGTTGCGCGCCGAATTTCCCAATTCCAAACACGAGCTGTTGCCCGGTATGTTCGTGCGCATCCGCTTCCCCGAAGCTGATGCCGCAAACGTCATACGCATTCCTCAGCGCGCCGTGCAAGCCGGGACGCAAGGGCAATTTGTAATGGTGGTCGGCGCGGAGGATAAAGTAAACCCAATGTTTGTAAAGACGGGTGACATGGCAGGAGAAGATTTCATCATTGCCGAAGGGCTCAAGGGGGGTGAGCGAGTCATCGTGAACGGGTTGCAGAAAGCGCGTCCCGGCACGGTGGTGAAGCCGGTGCTCTTGAATACATCAGACGCTGCACCTGCGTCCCCTGACGCAAAATCTGCTGACAAGAAATAAGGCCGACCATGCTTCCAAAATTCTTCATAGACCACCCGATCTTTGCCTGGGTCATTGCAATTATCATCCTGCTGAGCGGAGGGCTGGCGTTGCGCAACCTGCCGGTCGCATCCTATCCGGCGGTGGCTCCACCGGCTTTGGCTATAACGCTCAACTACCCAGGCGCTTCGGCGCAGGTGGTGGAGGAAACCGCCGTCGCCCTGATCGAGCAGGAATTGAATGGCATCGAGCATCTGCTCTACATGGACTCGTCCTCGGAGTTGGGGATCGGCACCATCACGCTGACTTTCGAGGCGGGTACCGATCTGGATGTGGCTTCTGTTGAAACACAAAATCGTGTAAAACGTGCCGAACCACGCCTGCCCGAGGATGTGCGCCGTGTGGGCGTAACTGTGGCAAAGTCGGCGCGGAATTATTTGATGTTCGTCGCGCTCATTTCGCCGGACAAGAGCCGCGATAACGTGGCGCTCGGCAGCTATGCAGCAGCCAACCTGCTGGAGAATATCCGCCGCATTTCGGGTGTGGGCGAAGCGATACTGTTCGGTACCGAATATTCGATGCGGCTGTGGTTGAAGCCCGAGAAACTTCATGCTTATAACCTGACGCCCGGCGATGTCAGCAAGGCCGTGCGCGCCCAGAATACGCAGCTCGCCATCGGCGAGCTCGGCCAATTGCCCGCAGCGCCCGGCCAGCAGTTGAATGCGGTTATCGTCACAAAAAGCCGCTTGTCCACGCCGGAAGAATTCGGCAACATCATCGTGCGCGCCAATCCGGATGGTTCCTCGGTGCGGGTCAAGGATGTGGCGCGGGTTGAGCTGGGGGCGCAGGACTATTCCATTGCCGCGCGCATCGACGGACAGCCGGCCTCGGCCATCGCGATCCGCCTGTCGCCCTCGGCCAACGCGCTGGATACCGCCAAGGCGATCAAGGCCAAGATGACGGAGCTGGCGAAATTCTTCCCCAAAGGGGTGGACTGGCTGGTGCCTTATGACACTTCCAAGTTCGTCGAAATCTCGATCGGCGAAGTGGTAAAGACGCTGGCGGAAGCCATGCTGCTGGTATTTCTGGTCATCTATCTGTTCCTGGGAAACTTGCGCGCCACCTTCATTCCCGCCATCGTAGTGCCGGTCGCGCTGGTCGGCGGCATGGTGGGTTTGTATTTCTTTGGCTATTCGATCAACACCCTGACGCTGTTTGCCATGGTGCTGGCTGTCGGCATCGTGGTGGATGATGCTATCGTGGTGGTGGAGAATGTGGAACGCATCATGACCGAAGAAGGTCTTCCGCCGCGCGAAGCAACACGCAAGGCCATGGGGCAGATATTCGGCGCGATTATCGCCATCACACTGGTGATGTGCGCCGTATTCATTCCGATGACCTTCTTCGGCGGTTCCGTGGGTGCAATCTATCGCCAGTTCGCGGTCACACTGATCCTGACCATCCTGTTCTCGGTGCTGATGGCGTTGACCCTGACACCGGCGCTGTGCGCCGCATTGTTGCAAAATTCTCCCGGACACGAAATGGTGCCGACAAAGGGTGTCCTCGGCTGGTTTAACCGTTTCTTCAACAAAACCACCCAACGTTACAAATCCGGAGTTGGTGGTGTGTTGAAGCGCACCGGTCGCTATCTGGTGCTCTACGCGGGCCTCCTGGGCGTCGTAGGCTGGCTGTTTGTGCATCTGCCAAGCAGCTTCCTGCCGGATGAGGATCAGGGTTATTTCATCAGCGTGATCCAGTTGCCGCCGGGCGCGACGCGCGAGCGCTCACAGGAGGTGCTGTCGAAAGTGGAACAGTTCTATCTCAAGCAGCCCGAAGTGTCGCACGTCATCGGCGTGCTTGGCTTTTCCTTCTTCGGCCGCGGTCAGAATGCAGCGACCGCTTTCGTCCGCCTGAAGGAATGGGATGAGCGGCCCAGTCCGGATAATTCGGCATCTTCGCTGGTGAAGCGCGCCAACATGGCGTTGTTCCGCATAAAGGAGGCGATGATTTTCGCCATCAACGTGCCGCCGATTCCGGAACTGGCGGCTATCGGCGGCTTCGATTTCCGTCTGCAAGACCGTTCCGGTCAGGGGCGGGACAAACTGCTCGAAGCGCGCAACATGGCGCTGGGTATCGCAAGCAAGAACCCCGTACTGATGGGTGTGCGGCCGGAAGGGCAGGAGCCGGGGCCGCAACTACAACTAGACATTGACCGCCTGAAGGCGCAGGCATTGGGTATAAACATTGCAGACCTGAACGAAACCTTGCAGTCGGTGCTCGGTGTCGCCTACATCAATGACTTCGTGCGCGAAGGCCGAATCCTGCGGGTGCAGATGCAGGCGGAAGCCAGCAACCGCACCACGCCGGAGCAGATAATGCGGATACCGGTGCGGAATGCGCAGGGCGGGATGGTGCCGCTGTCCGAGATTGCCACGCCGCGCTGGGTCGTGGATCTGCCGAAGCTGGATCGTTTCAACGGCCTGCCGTCAATGAAAATTTCCGGCGGTCCTGCACCCGGTTACAGCAGCGGTGATGCATTACTGGCGATGGAAGAAGTTGCGTCGAAATTGCCGCCCGGCTTCGGTTTCGAATGGTCCGGAACATCAAAAGAGGAGCGGCTTTCCGGCAGCCAGGCGCCATTCCTTTTCGGCCTTTCGGTGGTGGCCGTATTCCTGTGCCTGGCGGCGCTGTATGAGAGTTGGTCCATCCCGGTCGCCGTGATCCTGGTGGTGCCTATCGGCATATTGGGCGCGTTGGCCGCTGTTACGCTACGTGGATTTCCAAACGATGTTTACTTCAAGGTCGGGCTGATCGTCATCATCGGTCTTGCGGCGAAGAATGCGATCCTGATCATCCAGTTCGCCCGTGATTTACAGGATAAGGGACACGATCTGATTGATGCCACGCTGGAAGCATGCCGCCTGAGGTTCCGTCCCATTCTGATGACCTCTATCGCATTTGTGCTGGGTGTGCTGCCGCTGGCCATCTCCATCGGCGCGGGAGCAAACGGACGTCGTGCCATCGGGACAGGCGTGATGGGCGGCATGATCGCCGCAACAGTATTGGCGGTGTTTTTTGTGCCGGTTTTCTACGTGGTCGTCCGCCGCTTCTTCCCCGGCCATGCGCGGAACGCCGCTGCAAACGAGGAGAACCAGCATGACTAATCAATACAAAAAATCAACGCTGGTCATTCTGGCGGCAGTGCTGGGCGGTTGTTCTTTGATGCCTAACTATGAACGGCCTGCTACGCCTGTCCCGGCTATATGGCCCGACAGTGTAAAGCTGGAAGTCACAACGAAACTTGAGCTCACCAACTGGCAGCATTATTTTCCCGATCCGCGTTTGCAAGCGTTGATCGCTGTCGCGCTGCAGAACAATCGCGACTTGCGCATCGCCACCGCCCGAATTGCAGAAGCACGCGCGCAATATGGCATACAGCTGGCCGATCGCTTTCCGAATGTGAATCTGGCGGGGACGCGGAATGCCTCTCGGACCCCGGCTGACTTGTCTATTACCGGGACTATTGTGACTGCACAGCGCTATGATGTGGGCGTGAATCTGGTGTCTTATGAACTGGATTTCTGGGGCAGGGTCCGCAGTCTGAGTACGTTCGCCAAGGCCAGTTATCTCTCCACCGAATCCGCGCAGCGCGCGTTCCGTCTGTCGCTGATCGCCGATGTGGCCAATGCCTACCTGTCTTTGCTGGAAATGCGCGAGCGCGCCGAACTCACCGCCGCAACAGTCAAGGCGCGTGGCGAAACCAGGGATTTGATATCGCGCCGTCGTGAGGCAGGCGTGTCCAGCGATACGGATTGGTTGCAGGCGGAAGGGTCGTATCAAGCCGCAGTGGCAGAGCTGGCGAACCTGCAACAGCAGCAAACCGCCGCAGAAAACTTGCTCAACCAGTTGCTGGGGCAATCGATGGCAGAGATGAAAGATCTGCCGCCCGGACGCAGCCTCGCCGAACAGGGCATAAGCTCGGATCTATTTGCCGGCATGCCTGCCGAGGTGTTGTTGCGGCGTCCCGACGTGCTGGCTGCCGAGCAACAATTGATTGCCGCGAATGCCAATATCGGCGCCGCGCGCGCCGCCTTCCTGCCGCGCATCTCGCTGACCGGCAGTGTGGGCACGGCCAGCCACAGCTTGTCCGGACTGTTCGATGCGGGTAGCGGTGCGTGGAGTTTCCAACCCGCTATCATTCTGCCGTTGTTCGATGCCGGACGCAATTCTGCCAACCTGGATATTGCCAACGCGCGCAAGGTGATCGCCGTTGCCGAGTATGAAAAGACCATACAGCAAGCTTTCCGCGAAGTGGCAGACCTGCTGAGTGCGCGGGACAAACTCGCCGAGCAGCTTGCCGCACAACAAGCGAATGCCGAAGCGCAGAAACATCTGTTGCGCCTGGTTGAGGCGCGCTATAAGGCGGGCATCGTAAGTAATCTCGAAGTGCTGGATGCACAGCGCCAAGCCTTTACCACCGAGCAGGGGCAGGTACAGGTACGGCGTGAATGGTTGAGCGCGGCCACGCAACTTTATAAGGCATTGGCGGCAGAAGATAACGATTCATCGGCAGGAACGACGCAGGAGATCTCCAGCAGACGAGAAACTCTAATCCGGGCACCCGAATGATGGCCGAAGTGGAAATCAAAACCGCCAGTGAACAGACGCGCGCTCGTCTGTTGGATGCGGCGCGCGAGGTGTTCTCGCAGCACAGTTTTCAGGGTGCAACAGTACGCGAGATATGCCGCCTTGCCGAGGCGAACGTCGCTGCGGTGAATTACCATTTTGGCAGCAAGGAAGGCCTGCTCGCCGAGGCCCTGAATTTCTCCCAGCTTACGGCATTGCAGAAAGCCAATGTCACAGCCGATGCGTGTCCAAAGATACGCCTGCGCCTGTTCCTGCGCGACTTCATGCTGATGCTGCTGGACGAAAAGCACGCCTCCTCACAATGCCGGATTATGGCCCGCGAACTGGCCGATCCAACGCCTGCACTGGATCAAATTGTCAGCGAAGCGATCGCGCCGCTGCATGAATTCCTGGGCAAACTGCTGCGCGAGATCGTCGGCAATAAAGTCGGTGAAGCCGAACTGCGCCGCTGCGTATACAGCATCTTCGGGCAATGCCAGTTCTACCGCCATTCCCATCCGGTGCTGCAACGCCTGCACCCCAAGCTGCGCTACGACCATAAGGAGATCGACGCGATAGCAGAGCACATCACGGATTTTTCCCTGGCGGGGATCAAGCAGCTTGCCAAGAAATCGGGTTAGTACAGCAAGCCTTAATCTTGGATTTTTCTTTAGACCGAAAACAGCGTCATTCCCGCGCAGGCGGGAATGACGAAGCTCATGGATAATTTTGGTTAATCACTTCGGCGAGGTTTGAGAAAAGGCAGGGAATGGGTCTTTGAATTACAATCACGCCCATATACCCAGCCGGAATGACTTCATGCAACAACTGACCATTACCCATCCCGACGATTGGCATCTGCATCTGCGCGACGGTGCGCTGATGCAGGCTGTCGTGCAAGACACCGCGCGGCAATTCGCGCGAGCCATCGTGATGCCCAATCTCAAACCGCCTGTCACGACCACCGAACAGGCGCAAGCCTATCGTGCGCGCATCATTGCCGCATTGCCAGCGGGTGCGAAGTTCGAGCCGCTGATGACGCTGTACCTGACCGACAACACCACCGCGCAGGAGATCCAGCGCGCCAAACAAAGCGGCATCGTGCATGCGGTCAAGCTGTACCCGGCGGGAGCGACCACCAACTCCGATGCGGGCGTGACCGACATCCGCAAGGCGTATCCGGCGCTGGAAGAGATGCAGCGTTGCGGCATGCCGCTGCTGGTGCATGGCGAGGCGACCGATCCCGATGTCGATGTGTTCGACCGCGAGGCGGTGTTCATAGCCCGCGTGATGATCCCGTTGTTGCGCGATCTGCCGCAACTGCGCGTGGTGTTCGAACACATCACCACAAATGATGCGGTGCAGTTCGTGACAAGCGCGCCTGATCACATCGCCGCGACCATCACCGTGCATCACCTGCTATACAACCGCAACGCGATGTTCAGCGGCGGCCTGCGCCCGCATTACTACTGCCTGCCGGTGTTGAAGCGCGAGGTGCATCGCGAAGCGCTGGGCAAGGCGGCCATCAGCGGCAACCCGAAATTCTTCCTCGGCACCGACAGCGCGCCGCACGCGCAACACACCAAGGAAACGGCTTGCGGCTGTGCCGGGATCTACACCGCACATGCCGCCATCGAGCTGTATGCCGAAGTGTTTGAGCAACTGAACGCACTGGACAAGCTGGAAGGCTTTGCCAGCTTTTACGGTGCGGATTACTATCATCTGCCGCGCAACACCGACAAGATCACGTTGCGCAAGGAAAGCTGGCGGGTTCCTGATATTCTGGCATTCGGCGAACACAAGCTGGTACCGTTGCGCGCCGGAGAAAATGTGGCGTGGAAGTTCAAGGGCTGATATGGGGGGGACAGAAGACCACAGCGAAGTATTCCGCGCCAAGGTGAATCTCGAGACTTCGCAAATCGCCTGGAAAGAATTGCAGCGCTATTTCGCCGGCGGTGTCGCGCTGGCCGTCGCTGCCGACCTGGACCTGGTCGAAGTAGCGCACCAGATGTCCCGGGACAACGCGGCGCAGATCAAGCAATGGATGGCGTCGGGCAAGTTCGGCAAGGTGTCCGATGCGCAGGCGCAGGATTGGTTTGCCTCTGACGCGCGGTTATGGGCAGTGGTGGTCAGCCCGTGGGTGCTGGTGCAGCCGGTTCGACAGCTTCAATAAAAAATAACCGATCGGGGGCGCTAATGTTATCTGCACACAGCTGGTTCTACTGGGCATTACTCTCCGCAGTTTTCGCCGCGATGACGGCCATCTTCGCCAAGATCGGGCTGGAAGGCGTGGATTCGGATTACGCCACGCTGATACGCACCTTTGTGATCTTGCTGGTGCTATCGGGCTTTGTTTTTTTTGCCGGAAAGTGGAGCGACCCCTTTGCGCTCAATCCAAAAACCTGGTTGTTCCTGTCGCTGTCCGGGCTGGCCACAGGCGCTTCCTGGGTTTGCTACTTTCGTGCACTGCAATCGGGCGAAGCCTCCAAAGTTGCGCCGGTGGACAAATTCAGCCTGGTGCTGGTCGCAATTTTTGCAGTCATCTTTCTGAATGAACGCCCCAGCATACGCGAGTGGTTCGGGATTTTACTGGTTGGGGCAGGTGTGGTTATTTTAAGTTTCAGAAGATAGTTTAGAATTCTAGATAATCGAGCTGCGCTCCCGATAATCACGATGAGGAACTTCAGACGGCAGTAGTCAGTTTGTTTGTATCAATACAACCCATGTATAGTCAGGTGAGGAGTTCAAGGATGAAAAGGTTTTTTGCTGCGGCATCGCTGGTGTTGCTTGCCGCTTGCCAGAGCACACCCAAGCCGGAAGACGATGCTCGCTACGTGAGGCTGGCAAGGGTGGTGGACGAACATGAATTCACCGAGGTGGAGCGCAAGCAGGCGGAAGCAAATATGCCCAGCGACACCCACGCGGGTGTCGGCTTGAGCGTTGGAGTCGGCTCCGGCGGCAGCTTCGGCGGAGTGATGTTGGGCATGGGCAGCAGGATGGGCGACCGACGCGGTAGCCGCAATGAACCGCCGCAGGTCGCCAACGGCGCGAACCGTTTTACCGTGCAGCCGCTGAACAGCGACGAACGCATCGAGGTGATGAGCTATGGGAGCTATAAGGTAGGCGATTGCGTGAAGGTTCTGGTGGGCCATCCCACCGAATTTCCGCGTTTCTTTGAGCTGAAGCCGGGAGAGCGCTGTGAATAACCCCCGCCAGGCAGGGAGATTACTTGCGCTTCATCGCCGCTTCGATCTGCTGGCATAGCGTTTTCAGAATCTTGATGCGCGCGAAGTTCTTGTCGTTGGCTTCCACCAGCGTCCACGGCGAGATCTCGGTGCTGGTGCGGTCCACCATATCGCACACGGCGGTTTCGTAGGCGTTCCATCTCTTGCGGTTGCGCCAATCTTCCTCGGTGATCTTGAAGCGTTTGAAACCGGTCTTTTCGCGTTCCTTGAAGCGGCGCAATTGCTCATCCCTGGTGATGGCCAGCCAGAATTTCACCAGTACGGTGTTGTGCCTGACCAGCTGTTCCTCGAAGTCGTTGATCTCGCTGTAGGCGCGCATCCAGTCCGCTTCGGAGCAGAATTTTTCCACGCGTTCGACCAGTACCCGCCCGTA
>JADGRM010000145.1 GCA_017880945.1 Gallionella sp.
AATTTTTTCCACGCCTTGCAGACGACTCCGCACGGGCTGCTTTTGCCCGTAGCGGATCGGCGTCCCCTTGTGGGGCATTTGGGCGAACTCTGAATTTTTTGAGGCACCCTTGAAATCACGTTGATTATGCCTGGCCGCGATTCAGGATTTCCTTGCCCACCTTGCCTTCGCTGATCTCGCGCAGTGCGACGACGGTCGGTTTATCCTTGCTGTTCTCCACCAGATGCGCCGCTCCGTTGGCCAATTGGCGGGCGCGATAGGCCGCGACCAGGGTCAGTTCAAAGCGATTCGGGATTAGTGTGAGACATTCTTCGACGGTAATACGGGCCATGATTTACTCCGGTTTCTGTAACTGATTGATTAAGGCCTGATGGCGAGTCAATTGCTTCGCGCATTTCAGTTTGGCGGAAAGCACCACCGCATCGAGTTCGCGCAACGCTTCGTTCAGGTTGTCGTTGATAATAACATAATCGAACTCGGCGACATGCGCGACATCCTCGCGGACCGCTGCCATGCGCTTGGCAATCACGGCATCATTGTCCTTGCCGCGCCCTTTTAGCCGTTGTTCCAGTGCCTTGATGGAGGGCGGCAGGATGAAGATGCTGATGCAATCCGGGAACAGACGCCGCACTTGCGCAGCCCCCTGCCAGTCGATCTCCAGCAGGATATCGTGTCCTTTGGCGTTTTCCCGGTTGATCCAGGTTTGCGATGTCCCGTAAAGGTTGCCATAGACTTCGGCGCTTTCCAGGAATTCGCCGCGTTTTGCCATCGCGAGAAAATCGTCGCGGCTGACGAAATGATAGTCCTTGCCATCCTGCTCGCCGGGGCGCGGCTCGCGAGTAGAATAGGAAACCGACAGATCGATGTGCGGATTGATGCCGAGCAGGGCGTGTACCAGACTGGTCTTGCCTGCACCCGAAGGCGCGCTGATGATGAATAGATTTCCCGACATGATTTACTCCAGATTCTGAATTTGTTCGCGCATCTGTTCGATGAGTATCTTCATCTCCATCGCGCTGCGCGACACCTCTGCATCGACCGATTTCGAGCCCAGCGTGTTCGCTTCGCGATTGAGTTCCTGCATCAGGAAATCCAGGCGTTTGCCCACCGCGCCACCGTGGCTGAGGATGCGGCGCATCTCGGCGAGATGGCTGGCAAGCCGCGACAGCTCTTCATCCACATCGATCTTGCTGGCGAACAGCGTGATTTCCTGGCGCACCCTCTCGTCCCAAGTATCCTGTATTAGGGCGTTTTGCACTGCATCGCGCAAACGGGTGATGAGCTTTTGTTCGTAAGCGGCGATCGCGGCGGGCACATGCGGCATCACGGCATTGCGTAATGCTTCGATCTTGTCCACGCGCTGCAGCAAAAAGTCCTTGAGTTTCTCGCCTTCGCGGGCGCGCGAAGCAGAGAACTCCTGCAACACGGTTTGCAACAGATCGAGCAGGGTGGCGCGCAATTCGTCCGCGGAAGCAGTGGGCGTTTCCAGCACGCCGTTCCAGCGCAGCACATCGGCCACACTCAGTCCGAGCGCATCCGGCAGCGCGGCCTGCACGTCTTTGTTCCAGGCGGCGAGCTGTTGCAGCAGGTCGCGATTCAGTGTGGCGCCGCTTTGCGCGGATCGCGCCGCATAGTTGATGCGGCACTCCACCTTGCCGCGCTGCAATTGTGCGGTGATCGCTTCGCGCAGCACACCCTCAAAGCCGCGCAATTCATCGGCCATACGCAACTGGATGTCCAGATAGCGATGGTTGACGGCACGCAGTTCCAGCGTCAGTGAACCGCTGTCGAATTCCGCGCCGGCAGTGGCATAGCCGGTCATACT
The DNA here is from genome assembly GCA_017880945.1 of Gallionella sp. GTDB lineage: Bacteria > Pseudomonadota > Gammaproteobacteria > Burkholderiales > Gallionellaceae > Gallionella. The sequence continues at coordinate 1,826 of JADGRM010000145.1, forward strand.
TAAAATCATGGTGTGGGCTTTCAAATAAAAAAGGCTGTGCTGAATGGACACATTATATTACGATTACAACCCGTGAAATTTTTGGGAGCCCCTAAAAATCGAACCGAACAGTAGATTTTTAGTATTTCCCTCGTATGCTCATGAACTTCTCGATACACCAGGCCAGCCACATCGGCAATCGCAAATTCAACCAGGACCGTGTAGCTTACGCATACAACAGCGACGCGTTGCTGCTGGTGCTGGCGGACGGCATGGGCGGGCATCTGCACGGCGAATTGGCCGCAAGCATGACCATCGAGACATTCGTCGAATCGTTCGGCCGGCATGCGCTACGTCGTATTGACGATCCCGACAAATTTGTTTCCGACACCATGAGCTACGCTCACGAGCGCATCATGAAACTTCCGCATGACTACGGTATGGGTGGGTTCCCTGGTACGACCTGTGTCGCCGCATTGATACAAGATGACAAGATGTACTGGGGGCATGCCGGAGACTCGCGTCTTTATTTGCTGCGCGACGGCAAGGTGCAGTTCAGGACGACCGATCACTCGGCGGTGCAGCAGTGGGTCGAGGCGGGAATGATCTCCGCCGAAGAAGCGCGTTATCATCCGCAGCGCAACCAGATCACCAACTGCCTTGGCGGTATTGAGGGCGCGTTCTACGTGGAGCCCGGAAAGCCGGTCCCGCTGAAATCCGGGGATGTCGTGCTGCTCGGCAGCGATGGCTTGTGGGGACCATTCACCGACAGTGAACTGGTCGAGTCATTTTTCGCTCTTCCTGTCGCGGAAGTATTGGATAATCTTATCGGGCTCGCCCTGAAGCGCGAAGAGGGACATTCCGATAACGTCACCGGCGTGGCGGTGCGCTGGGGAGACAGTGAGCTCGCCCACGGTACCACTGAACTGATCAGTCAAATTCTAGATATTCCATAGCACTTTAGCTTGTACCTTGCCACTTCCACCTTATAACGAGAATCCATCATGCGTCCCAGTCAAAGATCACCCAATCAATTGCGTGAAATTCGCATCACCCGCCACTACACCAAACATGCCGAAGGGTCGGTGCTGATCGAGTGCGGCGACACCAAAGTCATCTGCACCGCCAGCGTCGAAGAAAGAGTCCCGCCGCATAAAAAGGGCAGCGGGGAAGGTTGGGTCACCGCCGAATACGGCATGTTGCCACGCTCCACCGGCGAGCGCATGAGCCGCGAAGCCGCAAAGGGAAAGCAATCCGGGCGCACCCAGGAGATCCAGCGCCTGATCGGACGCAGCCTGCGCGCAGTGGTGGATTTGAGAAAATTGGGCGAGCGCACCATCCAGATCGACTGCGACGTGATCCAGGCCGATGGGGGCACACGCACCGCCAGCATCACCGGCGCGTTTGTCGCACTTTATGACGCGGTGAGAGATCTGCTCGGCAAAGGCCTGATCAAGGAATCCCCGCTCAATGATTTCATCGCCGCAATCTCCGTCGGTATTTACCAGGGCAAACCGGTGCTGGATCTGGACTATCTCGAGGATTCTCTCTGCGATACCGACATGAACGTGGTGATGCTGGGCAGCGGACACTTCGTCGAAGTGCAAGGCACCGCCGAGGGGCACGCTTTCAGCCGCAAAGAAATGGACGCACTGCTCGATCTGGCGCAAAACGGCATTGCCGAATTGATCGCGATGCAGCGCGCGGTGTTGGAGAAGGATTAGCTTATACGGATGCTGAGGCATGTAGGAGCGGGATGCCTGTCCTGAGCGTGCCGAAGCGGCCCGCGATTTCATGGTCGCGGGCACGAAAAATATTTGTTCGGGCACCCGCATGGCCCGCCCCTGCACACTTTGTGAAAATTAGGTACATGCAAAAACTCGTCATCGCCTCCAACAACCCCGGCAAGCTGCGCGAATTCCAATTCCTGTTGCAGCCGCTTGGCATCGAAGTATTGACGCAGGCGCAACTCGGCATCACCGAAGCCGAGGAACCGCACGTCACCTTCGTCGAGAATGCACTTGCCAAAGCGCGCCATGTCAGCCTTCTGTGCGGATTACCCGCGCTGGCGGATGATTCCGGAATCTGCGTCACCGCGCTGGGCGGCGCGCCCGGCGTGCTGTCGGCGCGCTATGCGGGCGATGATCCAAAATCCGATGCGCGCAACAACGAAAAGCTGCTGCAAGACATGCAAGGCGTGGCGGACCGCCGCGCGCATTACTACTGCGTGCTGGTGCTGCTGCACCATGCCGACGACCCGCAGCCGCTGATCGCCGAGGGCGAGTGGCACGGCGAGATTGCCCAGCAAGCCTGCGGCGATGGCGGCTTCGGCTACGACCCGCTGTTCTGGCTGCCGGAGTTCGGCAAGACCAGCGCGCAACTGGAGCGAGAACAAAAGCACGCGATCAGCCATAGAGGCAAGGCGCTGAGGGTGTTGCTTGAAAGATTGAAGGATTTTTAGGGTGTAGTACTCGCAGGATGATTTTTTCTGCGATTCAGTCTGGTTGGGTTTTAGCAGGTTATTGAAAACGCACGTACAACGCTGTTATGCCGAAGTGGCAGTGTTTTAACGCCTTGTTGGGGGAGTTATTGCACCGCCTTTATCAGTTGCCGCCATGATACAGTTGCCGCCATTGTCCTTGGCAAGCTGCAAGGCATCGTCAGCACGATCGAACAGACTGACCAATGTATCGTCCGCGCGAGCCTGGCTGACACCTATCGATACGGTGATGGAGGGCAATGCATCGCCGCTGGGTAGCACGACCAAAGATTGCCTGACATCCGTCATCAGCCTTTCCGCAGCAGTGCATGCATCATGCAGGGATGTATTCGGCAGAAAGATCGCGAATTTCTCGTCACTGTGCCGTCCCGCCTGGTCATCCGGGCGCAGAAAGGATATTATTATATAAGCGATATCGCGCAGCGCCTGATCGCCGCCAAGTTGCCCATGTCTATTGGTAAATTCTGTTAGATGATCCATCTCCAGCATCAACAGACAACTCGGTTTATTGCTCATGATACCTCGACGCAGATGCCGGTCGAATTTTTGCTGTGTCCAGCGCTGATTGTAAAGTCCGGTCAGATCGTCCACCATCGAACCCCCTGAAAATCCAAGTTCCTGCTCAAGGTTCCCTGCCACGATCTCGTTGGTATTGCGTATACGGCTGGTCAGCATGTTCAGCATGTTATACGCGGCAGCATGGGAGCTGTTGATCAGCTCCCACATGGCGGCATGGTCGATAGCAAGAAGTTTGCAGTCTGTGCCGGCCACGACATACATAGAAACAGGTGCGTCACCCAGCATGGACATCTCGCCGACACATTCTCCCTCGCCCAGAATCACGATCGGCTCGGCCTCGGATTCATGTGATTGGATGCGCAGGCGTCCGGACAGGATGATGTAAATTGTATTGTTGGGCTGGCTTGGAACCAGCAGGACCTGACCGGTAGTCAGGGAGTGCAATCTGGATTCACTTAAATGTTTGGCAAGTAAATGTTTGGGTATACCAAGGAACAAGGGTGCTGATTCCAGAACTTTGAGAATCTCGGGGGTGAGGATCATGTTTTTACCCTTGTGCAGTTAATTCATCTAAAGTATCAGCTATTCGCAGGTGCGGTAAACTTACTCATGAGGTATTGTAAGGCAACAATCATCGGGCAGGGCACTCGCTTTCATAGACATTTAACAATAGCCGGCCGGTTTCGTAACCGGTACTTTTTCCGGGATCGCCTTGTATCATTACAATCATGACCAGCCATACCCTCCAACCCATCACCCTCAAATCGCAAGCCGTGAACTTTAAGGCCCTGCCGCCGCTGTCGCTTTATATCCACATCCCGTGGTGCGTGCGCAAGTGTCCATATTGCGATTTCAATTCGCATGAGGCGAGGGGAACGTTTCCCGAGAAGGAATATGTCGCGGCGTTGATCCGCGATCTGGAGATG
>JADGRM010000146.1 GCA_017880945.1 Gallionella sp.
AGCATGCAGGGAGATAGATTTATGTCATGCACAGCGGGAAGCATTGCCCACAACGCCGAATTGCCTGACTGGATCGCCACTGATGAAGATGACTATGTGGCTAAAGCTGTGACATTCGCGTCCGATCTGGAGCGCTTGGCCGCTCTGCGTGCTGTCTTGCGGCAGCAGGTGCTGGCTTCCCCGCTGTTCGATGGGCCGCGCTTTGCCAGGAATTTCGAGGATGCGATGTGGGGGATGTGGCAACGTTACCAGGCCCGACAGGAAAAACACGCATGACCCTACCTTCTTCCGTCCTTAAACCCGCCGGGAAATTCGAAGCCATCTTGTGCGTTTGATCAGTTACATTGCTATAACCCAATAACGTCGAGGGTTGCGGTGTAGCACCTGAGATTTGCGCAGCCGCCATATTAATTCTATCCGTTATTCATTTGTTTCTTGACCTTATGTTGATCTTCCCCGATAGCTGTCATGCGATCAGGCCATTTAAAATATCCCCGCTTTTTCTTAATTTTAAATCGTGATTTATTGAAAATATCTAAATAATTTTTCCAGAGTGGATGATGCCTGACGGCCCGGAAAATTCTACACTGCGCCTACATGTGCACAAAACCGCTAGACGTAAAAAAGGCCTGCATCGCTGCAAGCCTTACAAATAATGGTGCCGCTTGTCGGATTCGAACTGACGACCTACCGCTTACAAGGCGGTTGCTCTACCAACTGAGCTAAAGCGGCATACGGATGGGAAAAACACAGGCTCTTTTGCAAGATGGTGGGTCGGGCGAGATTCGAACTCGCGACCAACGGATTAAAAGTCCGCTGCTCTACCGGCTGAGCTACCGACCCATCGCAAAGGAGCGCGAATTATACGGATATAGCTCACCCTGTCAACGCAAAATACATCACAGTAGAGTTTGAAAGTCTATGCTACGCGATACCTTGTCGGATCATCCACGCCGGCAGCAGCAAAGCCTGCGCGGCGCAAACGGCATGAATCACATACACCGCAGGCGCGCCCCGATTCATCGGCCTGATAGCATGAAACGGTCTGCGCAAAATCCACGCCCAGCTCGCGTCCCTGCTGGATGATCTCCGCCTTGGACAAATGCAGCAACGGCGCATGCACGGTGAGCGGATGCCCTTCCACCGCCGCCTTGGTGGCGAGATTCGCCATGCGCTCAAACGCTTCGATATAGGCGGGACGGCAATCGGGATAACCGGAATAATCGACCGCATTCACGCCGATGAAAATGTCCTGTGACTGCAGCACTTCGGCCCAGGCCATAGCCAGCGACAACATGATGGTGTTGCGCGCGGGGACATAAGTCAGCGGGATGCCCTCGGTGGGCTGTTGCGACACCGCGATCTTGTTATCGGTCAGCGAAGAACCGCCAAAGCCGGTAAGGTCGATCTTCACCACCCGATGTTCATGCGCACCCAGCGTTTGTGCCACGCGCTGCGCAGCAGCCAGCTCGGCGTAGTGGCGCTGCCCATAATCCACGCTCAATGTGTAACAAGAAAAACCCTGTGCGCGCGCCATCGCCAGCACAGTTGCGGAATCCATCCCGCCAGATAATAGTACCACCGCGTTTTTCATTTTGGCATCTCTAGAAATTCACTTTTGAGGGATGGCGGGCAGGCCTGCTGCTCCGCGCTCCCGCACCATAGGGCTGTGCCCAACCGTGTCGCGCGGGCACCGCAAGGAGCCGCGCAGGAAACGACGAAGCATATCGGATAGATAGACGTGGAGTGAGCGAGCACGCGACGCCGCGAGCGAGAGGGTCGCTACACAGTAGCGGGGCACCCGTCGGCCTACTCCTTGCGGGTGGATTCGCCCAAAAAATGAATTTATAGAGGTGTCCATCAGTGTCCGGGCACGTTGTTCCATAAAAGCTTATGCAATTGGACTTGTAAACGTACAGGCAAACGGTCGCGCAATATCCAGTCGGCCAGTTGGGTGGCAACCAGTGTGCCGTGCGCGGGCGAGAACAGGACCGGGCATTTCTCGGCGAGGCGATGTTGCTGGAGCATTTCCTTTGCCCATTGGTAATCGTTCTCGTCGCACAACACGAATTTGATTTCGTCATGCGGGGTCAGCAATTCCAGATTTTCCCAACGATTCTTTGTCACTTCGCCGGATGCCGGAGTCTTGATGTCCACCACGCGCATCACACGCGCATCCACTGCGCTGATGTCCAATGCTCCGCCGGTTTCCAGCGACACTTCGTAACCCGCATCACACAGGGCGTCCAGCAATATCGGACAATTCTTTTGTGCCAACGGTTCGCCGCCGGTGACAGTCACATAGCGCGGGGCGTATTCGGCAACCTGCCGGAGAATATCTGCCACGCTCACGTTTTGACCACCGGTAAAAGCATAAGCCGTGTCGCAGTAAGTGCACCGTAGCGGGCATCCGGTCAAACGTACGAATACCGTGGGCAGGCCTACGCGGCTGGTTTCGCCTTGCAGGGAATAAAAAATTTCGGTAATGCGCAGTTGCGCATCTGTATTCGCATGCGACATATGGACTACTTGGTGGCAGCGAGCAGCTTCTTGGCTTTGGAGGCGGCTTCGCTGGCGGGATATTTGGCAACAAGCTGTCTGAGCGTTTTGTGCGCTGCAATGTGCCGCTTCAGCCCTTGCTGGCAGACCGCAATTCCATACAACACATCGGCTGTTTTAGGCGTTTCTGGAAAATCCTTCAGTATCCCCTGATAGGTATCCAACGCGCCCTTATAATCCTTCAGCGCAAATTGAGCTTTACCCAGCCAATAATTCGCATTGGGAGCATGCACCGAATCGGGATACTTCTTGAGAAACTCCTGGAAAGCCTTGACCGCATTCGCTTGGCTGCCAGCCTTGAACAAGCCATAGGCGGCCTCGAAGGCGCGGTCCTCTGAAACCGGGTCATTTGAATCGGCAGAAACAGGTGCTACAGGTGGCTTAGCGGCGGCTTCTTTAGCAGCTTCTTCAGCGGATTCGAAATGGCGCAAGCGCGTATCCAAATCCACATAAAAATCCTTTTGGCGCTTTTCGGCATCTTGCAAGCCGTGCGTTGTTTCTTCATTCTGTCCGCGCAGTTTGCGGATTTCTGTATTCAGCGCTTCGATCTGGCTTTGCAGATCCAGCATGGATTGGGTTTGCTGCTTGACGGCATCTTCCAACTTCAGCACGCGCTTCTCGAGTTGCTGGATCTGATTACGTGCCTCGTCGTCCTCCAACAATCCCGCTTGTGCGGGAATGGCGAAACACAGACTCAACAACAATAAGAGAGCGCGTTGCTTCAGCATGGTTGCTACTTTAGTACTTTATATCACTCCGGCGATTTTGCTTCCAGCACGCCTCATTATGGTCCGTGCAGCGCGGCTTTTCTTCTCCATAACTGACAGTGTCAATCTGGCTGGCTTTGGCGCCGCCCAACTCAAGCATCTTCTTCACGCTATCTGCACGACGCTGGCCGAGAGCCAGGTTGTACTCGTTGCTACCGCGTTCATCGGCATTGCCTTCGACGCGAACTTTGCGATCGGGGTGCTCGCTCAAATATTTTGCATGCGCTAACACGACCGGCTTGTCGGCTTCCTGCACGGCAGAGACATCGAATGGGAAATAGATACTACGTTTGGCCAGAATATTGGCCGGGTCATTCAAAGGATCAACCTCAACCGCAGGTGCGGGTGCGGGTGCTGTCACTACAGGGACAGGCTCGGGTGCCGCAGCTACGGGTTCCTTTGGTTTCTCGCTGGCACAGGCCGCAAGCAAATTCACCAACACAAAACTGATCAAGAGTTTCTTCATAGTATTTCTCCTTTTGCTGGGTTAGTTACAAATGTGGTCCCCACACCGGTTCACGTGCATCACCGCTTTGTGTGAACATATGCTGCTGCACACGACCATCGCTGGACACGGTTGCCAATATACCACGACCGCGCGCCTCGCTGGCAAACAGGATGAGTTTCCCGTTCGGCGCAAAGCTGGGCTTTTTCTCCCAACCGCCTGCAGTGAGTGTTTCCACCTGCCCGGTCTGAAAATCCTGCGCAGCGATATAGAACTTGCCGTTAACGAAATGCGTGCAGACAAAACCTTTGCCGTCGGGACTGTAACGCGGCGAAAAGTTGTTACCCTCGCCAAACGTCATGCGCTGCTCCTGCCCACCTCCCACCGGCATGCTGTAAATTTGCGCACTACCGCCGCGATCCGAGGTGAACAACAGAGATTGCCCGTCAGGCGAAAAATTCGGCTCGGTGTCGATCGCACCGCTGAAGGTGAGGCGGCGAATCCCGCTGCCGTCCGATCGTATCAGGTAGATTTGCGAGCTGCCATCGCGTGTCAGCACGATAGCCAATTGTTTGCCGTCCGGAGACCAGGCCGGTGCGCTATTGCTGCCGCGAAAATCGGCCAGCACCAAGCGCTGTCTGGTGTGCAGCGATTGCACATATACCACCGCGTGTCCGGTTTCAAAACTCACATAGGCAAGATGGCTGCCTTCCGGCGACCAGGCCGGCGACATGATCGGCTCGTTTTGCGCAAGCACGGTTTGTTCGTTGTAGCCGTCGCTATCCGCCACGATCAGGCTGAACTTCCGTCCCTGCCGGTTCACATAGGCGATGCGTGTGCTGAACACCCCCTTGTCGCCGGTCAATTTCTCATAGATCAGATCCGCGACACGGTGCCCGACAGCGCGCACCTGATCATCATTCGCCGAGACTGCCTGACCGGCCAACTCAATCTGCTTGACCACATCCAACAGGCGAAAACGCGCCTCGATGCGGCCATTGGCCTGAGCCGTGACCGTGCCTATCGCCAATGCATCCGCGCCGCGCACCTGCCAGTCCGGATAACTGACCTCGGCCAATTCGTGCGGCGATTTACCCGCCACGTCGATCAGCCGAAACAACCCGCTGCGCTGCAAATCGCCCGCCACCACCTCGCTGATGGTTTGCGCCAGCCTGGCATCTCCGCCGAACGGCACGATTGCCACCGGAATCTGGTGCTCGCCCGCACCGATGATTTCAATGCTCAATACGGCACTTGCCACCGAAGCCTGCGCCAACAACAGCAATCCCAACATGCCCCGCAATACGCGCAACGCCATAAACACTCCTGTTATTCTTTTGGCTGAAAGGGGAAATTTATTTCACGAAATTTACTGAACAACGACACATCCGGCGGCAAGGGCAACGGACTGGATTTCAGAATCGCGCGCTCCACCGCATTGTCATACGCAACATTGCCGCTGGATTTTTTCAACTCCGCCTTCAGCACCGTACCACCCGGCAACAGCGTCACCAAAAATACACCATGCGCATCATTCGCCACATCAGGAGGCATCACGACTTTGCTGCGTATCTTGTCCTGGATTTTCTTCCCGTACTCATCCACCACGCGGCCAATCGCCGCGGCTTGTTGCTCTGCAATGCGGGCATCGGAACTTTGCTCAGCAGGTTTTTGTGTGTCAGGCCTGGGCTTGACCCCTTCGGCGGGTCTCGGAGCAAGTTTCTTTTTTTCCGGCCTGGTCTCGACCGGCTTGGTCGCGACCTTCTTTTTATCCGGCATCACGATGTCAGGCTTGACTATCTTTTCCTGTGGCGGTGGCTACACGATCTCCTCGACCCTGGGATTGACGGGTGCTGCGACGACCTCCTCAGGCAAGCTCGGCCACAACTCCACATTCATCGTCGGGTTTGAAAGGGCCTGCCTGTTCCAATTGAAGCCGAAATACAGCAGTGCGAAAA
>JADGRM010000147.1 GCA_017880945.1 Gallionella sp.
TCGCGCATCAGATTCAGGGTCTCGGGGGCGATGGCGAAACCGAAGCGCGCAGCAAAGCGGGCCGCGCGCAGGATGCGCACAGGGTCTTCGCTGAACGCCATGCTGACATGGCGCAAGATGCCCGCGCGCAGATCGGCGATGCCGTTGTGCGGGTCGATCAGTTTGCCATCGGCATCCTGTGCGATTGCGTTGATCGTAAAATCGCGGCGCAGCAAATCCTGCTCCAGCGTGACATCCGGCGCGGCATACACAGAGAAGCCCTGATAGCCGAGCGCGGTCTTGCGCTCGGTGCGCGCCAGTGCATATTCTTCATGCGTCTTTGGATGGAGGAACACCGGGAAATCTTTGCCTACCGGCTGAAAGCCTTGCGCCACCATCGCTTCCGGCGTGCTGCCCACCACTACCCAGTCGTGATCCTGAACGGTCAGCCCCAGCAAGCGGTCGCGCACCGCGCCGCCCACGCAATAGATTTTGGCATCACTTTCCATTCGGGATTGCGATCTGGTTATCCGCAGGCGGGTTATCCGCAGTCTTGGCCGCGATGATGCCCAGGCGCTGCTTGAGCGAGCGCGGCGGATTACCGAATTGGTTGGCGTAATACACGGTGTTACTCATCACTTTTTTCACATATTCGCGCGTTTCTTCGAACGGGATGGTCTCGGTATAGATTGCGCCTTCCAGCGGTTGATCTGCGCGCCACTGGAGTGCCCGCGACGGTCCGGCATTGTATGACGCCGAAGCCAGCACCGGGCTATTGTCAGACTGGGACAGTATTGTTTTCATGTAGTAGGTGCCGAGGCGCAAGTTGGTGTCGAGTTGATGGATCAGCGCGTTGCGATAGCTTTTCAAGCCCAGTTTGTTCGCGGCCCAGCGCGCCGTGCCGGGCATGATCTGCATCAGTCCCGCTGCTCCCGCATCGGACTTTGCGCCGACGGAAAAACGGCTTTCCTGACGCATCAGGCCATAAACCCACGCCTCGTCCAGTCCATGCTCGCGGATATGCACCTGCAAGTCGGCACGATACGGGGCGAGGTAGCGCAAGCTGAAATCGTGCATGTTGACAGTCTTTTCCGCCGCACCGATAGCGCGGTCGTACATCTTGTTGCGCAGCGCGATCTCTGCTGCAGTGAGCAATTCCCTGTCATTAAAATTGCGCAGCACCCAGCGCCATTCCTCCAGTGCTTCGCTGCGCAATCCGACCCGATACAACGCCAGTGTGCGTTGCACACCGGGCAATGCCGATACCGCCGCGATCGCCTGCTGGTCGGGTTTGTAGGTTGGCATGGTCTCGCTTATTACCGTGGAGTCCGCCAATTCTTCGCCGGCCAATTGTCCGTAAAAACTGTATTCGCCGCTCAATGGCGCGAAAATCTCCCTCGCTTCGACAGGTCTGCCCAGTGCCTGCAAGGCGCGTGCTTTCCAGTATAGCCAGGCTGACTCCCGTTGTTGTTGCTCGCTCATCCTGTTTACACTCGCCAACACCTCGATCCAGTCCTGCGCGCGCAATGCCGCGCGCACCCGCCATGCAGATTGATAATCGTCAAGCGGCGTATATGCCGCCGCATTGAACCATTGCAGTGCGCGCGCATCCAGATTGCGCGCCGCCTCATAGGCCAGGCGACCGTAAAAATAATGCTGCTCGGTCAGGGGGAAGTATGTTTCGATTTTCGCCCAGCGCGCCGCCGCCAGATCGGGCGATTGCTTCGCCACGCGTTGCAGGGCGAATAACGTGATGATGCGCTGTCCTTCGCCGGCATTGCGCTGTGTCAACTTTTCAGAATATCGATCCGGATCGGCCGCGGCACTTTTCAATGCCGCTGATAATCCAGGGTAAGTATCGTCCAGTCGCTCGGCAAGCTTGGTGGCAAGCGACACATTGTTGCTTTCCAAAGCCAGGCGCAACCGCTTGCTAACATCCTGTTCACTGATGATGCCGGCGGTCAAAGCCGCCTCGAACAGCGGGCCGCAACTTTCCGGCTGCCCCTTGCCGTTGAACCATAACTCGCGTGCCTTGCGCAACACGGCCAACTCCTGGCTGCGCTGGCGGGATTGCAGGGCGTAGCAAGTCAGCTCAGTACCCTCGTTGACCAAGTGCGGATATTCCGCATCGAACAAATCCCATTGCTGCTTTTTGCCAAGCAGTTTGAGCCAATCGACGCGCAACTGATCGATCAGCGGTGTATCGTCCGGTCGGGAAAGAAAGTTGTGCACCGCACCTTCAATAGAGCCCAGAGATTTTGCGTCGGCGTTTTCAAGGCTCAGTCGCAACTGGTAATAACTGACGTATGCCTCCAACGGCGAGTTTTTCAAGCGCCGCGCGTAACGTTCCAGCTTGGCCGTGTCGCCGGCGAGAAACGCATCGTGCGCGGCAATAAAATCCGCATCGCTCGCAACCGGCAGGACGAGGACGGATCCAGCCCCGGGGTGCGGGATCTTCTGCGGGACCGCGCCACCTTTGTTTCCACCCTTCCGCAGTGAGTCCGGCGGTGTCCCCTTTACGGGGGTTTGCGGCGACCCTGCCGCTGCACCCGCAAGGAGTACGCCGGTGGGTTCCCCGCCGCTTTGCGGCGACCCTGCCGCTGCCTGGTCGGCCAGTGCGGGCAGGGCGATCAACAACAAAAAGTAAGATATGAATCTCATCACAAACCATCAACAAAAAGTCGCACGGAGCATAGCACATCACCAAGCTGGCTCATTCCGAGTGCGGCTGTTGTCGCTGTTCTGGCTGCTCCAGCATAGGTTTCGGACAATCTTGACAGGAACCAATTGCTTTCCCGGATCAAAGGCGTGGCTTGTTCCTGGCTGACCAGCCTTATGAGCTTATCCTGCGGCAATAACAGTAAACAAACTGCTGCACCGTGCCGGATGGAGTGTGATGCGCTTCTTTCTCGTGACTCAACAGCGAGAAAGAAGCGCCAAACTCGGCATGCAATTCATCGGCGCGATAACGCATGACCGGTAAGCCGCTGCATTGGTTCGGGCCGTCTTCAGCGAAGGTGGCGACGATGACGTGACCGCCGGGTTTGACCGAATGAAACACGGCTTGCACATAAGCGGCACGATCTTCCGGAGCGGTAAGAAAATGGAACACCGCACGATCATGCCAGATATCAAACTGATTACCGGCTAAATTCGCCCTGGTGATATCCGCTTCGATCCACCGGACATCGGTTGCCTTCGCTCCCAGGCGGTTGCGAGCCGCAGCCAGCGCGGCCGCGGAAAGATCCAGTACTGACAGATTGGTGTACCCGTTTGCCAGAAGATCATCAACCAGGGTCGATGCCCCGCCGCCCACGTCTATAATGGAAGCATCACGGCCGACACCGGTGGCCTTGATGAGGCCGACAGAGAAATCGGCATGCGGTTGAAACCAGCTCACCGCATCCGTTGCCTTGGTCGAGTAGACCTTTTCCCAATGATCTTTTGATTGCATGCAGCCTCCTGGTCAATGTCGAATCGATTCGGCGTGCCGGGTTATCAAACCCAATCCTTCACCACTAAAAACTCTTCGTACAGTTTCGCTTCCGCCGAGCCTTTTTCGGGATGCCAGTCATAGCGCCATTTAACCAGCGGCGGCATGGACAGCAGGATGGACTCGGTGCGGCCATTGGTTTGCAGGCCGAAGATGGTGCCGCGGTCGATCACCAGGTTGAATTCGACATAGCGGCCGCGCCGGTAGAGCTGGAAATCGCGTTCGCGCTCGCCGTAGGGTGTGTCCTTGCGGCGTTCCAGGATCGGCACATAGGCGGACAGGAAGTGGTCGCCGACATTCTGCTGGACGGCAAAAGCGGTGTCGAAATCCGGCACGCTCAGGTCGTCGAAGAAGATGCCGCCCACGCCGCGCGGTTCGTTGCGATGCTTGATGTGGAAATACTCATCGCACCATTTTTTATACTTGGGATGCAGGTCTGCACCGAACGGCGCCAGCGAATTTTTGCAGGCCTGATGGAAATGCACCGCATCTTCCGCGTAACCGTAATAAGGTGTCAAATCCATGCCGCCGCCGAACCAGAATACCGGTGCTTCGCCGTCCTTCATCGCAACGAACATGCGCACGTTCATATGCACCGTGGGCGCATAAGGGTTGCGCGGATGAAACACCAGCGACACCCCCATCGCCTCCCAGCGGCGGCCTGCCAGTTCGGGGCGATGCGCGGTGGCGGAAGGCGGCATCTTGTCGCCCATGACGTGTGAAAACGCCACGCCGCCGCGTTCCAGCACGTTGCCTTCCTCGAGGATGCAGCTTCTGCCGCCGCCGCCTTCAGGCCTGTCCCAACTGTCGCGGCGGAATTTTTTGCCGTCCACCTGTTCCAGTCTCGTGACGATGAGGTCTTGCAGCTCAATCAGGTATTCCCTTACCGCTGCGGAATCGAAACCACTCATGTTTTCTCCAAGGTCGATTAACTGCGTATGATTTTACCATCAGCCCACATGCTTATGGTCGAAGGCTTCTTGCGTTTGCCCGCGCGTCCCGGCAACACCCACACCTCGCGCCCGAACAAACGCCGGCATTGCGCATAAGTCCTGGCGGGACGCTGTCCGCTGCGGTTGGCGCTGGTGGAAACCAGCGCGCTGTCCACGCCCCGGCAGAGTTGTGCGGCTTGCTGGTGCGCAGTCAATCGCACCGCCAGGGTGTCATGACCGCCGCGCAACCAGCGCGGTGCGGAATGCAGGGCCGGCATCAGATAAGTGATCGCTTGCGCCCCCGCTGTTTTGAGTTGCCGCTGTTGGTCTGGCGTGATCGCTTGCAGGTAGCGCGCCACTTGCCGGTAATTGGCCGCGATCAGGATCAGCCCTTTGTGCTGCGGGCGCTGCTTGAGTTTGAGCAGGCGTTGCACCGCGCTGCGATTTTTCGGATCGCAGCCCAGGCCATAACAGGATTCGGTGGGGTAGGCGATCAGTCCGCCGCGTCTGAGGTGTGCGGCGATGCGGCGATACGATGCGCTGTGTCGGAACAATTACTTCCTGTGAGCCGAAATCGCGCGCCAGCCGATGTCTCGCCGCATCTGGCAACCGTCGAAGTGAATCCCGTCGGCGATTTCATAGGCGCGCTTTTGTGCCATCTTTACCATTGTGCCCAGCGCGGTGACGCACAGCACGCGCCCGCCGTTGGTGACCACTTGCCCGTCCTGCATCGCGGTTCCGGCATGGAACACGTGCGCGTCTTCATGATTTATTGGCAAGCCGGTGATGACATCGCCCTTGCGCGGCGTGTCGGGATAATTCGCTGCCGCCATCACCACACCGAGCGCGGTGCGCCGATCCCATTCCACTTCCACCTGGTCCAGCGTGCCGTTGATGGCGTGCTCGACAATCGCCGCGAAATCGCTTTTCAGGCGCAGCATGATGGGCTGGGTTTCAGGGTCGCCCATGCGGCAGTTGAATTCCAGCACCTTGATACCACCCTGCGGATCTATCATCAGCCCGGCATACAGGAAGCCGGTGTAGGCGATGCCTTCCTGTTCCATGCCGCGCACGACAGGTTGTATCACCTCGCGCAGCACGCGCGCATGGATTCCGGGCGTGACCACCGGTGCGGGCGAATACGCGCCCATGCCGCCGGTGTTGGGACCGTGGTCGCCATCCAGCAAACGTTTGTGATCCTGGCTGGTGGCCATCGCCAGCACATTCTTGCCGTCCACCATCACGATGAAGCTGGC
>JADGRM010000148.1 GCA_017880945.1 Gallionella sp.
CCCTCGACGCGCATCTTGCCTTTTTCTTTCGCGCCCGCCTCTCCGCCGCAAGCGATGAAATCGGCGTAGGAGATGGTCTGCGCGCGGATAAAACCCTTTTCGAAATCGGTGTGGATCACGCCAGCCGCTTGCGGTGCGGTGTCGCCCTTGTGGATGGTCCAGGCGCGCACTTCCTTCACGCCTGCCGTGAAGTAGGTTTGCAGGCCAAGCAATTCGTAGCCGGTGCGAATCAGGCGATTCAAACCGGGCTCTTCCAGACCAAGGTCGGCAAGAAATTCCTTTTTGTCGGCATCGTCGAGGTCGGCCAGCTCGGCTTCGATTTTGGCACACAGTGCGACCACAGGCGCGCCCTCCTTCGCTGCGTATTCGCGCAGACGGTCAAGATGCGGATTGTTTTCGAAACCATCCTCCAGTACGTTGCCTACATACATCGCGGGCTTGATGGTGAGCAGGCACAGCGGCTTGATGAGCAGTTTTTCGTCATCGCTCAAACTGAAAGTGCGCGCGGGCTTACCCTGGTTCATATGCGGAAGCAGCTTCTCCAGTATGGCGAGCAGCTTCTGCGCATCCTTGTCGCCCGACTTGGCCTTCTTGCCGTCGCGCTGGATGGTACGCTCCACCACCGCGAGGTCGGCCAGAGCAAGCTCGGTGATGATGACTTCGATATCAGACAGAGGATCGACCCGCCCGGCCACATGCACCACGTTCTCATCATCGAAACAGCGCACCACGTTGACGATGGCATCGGTCTCGCGGATATTGGCCAGAAACTGGTTACCCAGGCCCTCGCCCTTCGACGCACCGGCGACCAAGCCAGCGATATCGACGAATTCGACGATGGCCGGTTGCATTCGTTGCGGCTTGACGATCTTCGCCAACTCATCCATACGCGCATCGGGCACCTCGACGATACCGACGTTCGGCTCGATGGTGCAGAACGGATAGTTCTCAGCCGCGATGCCCGCCTTGGTCAGCGCATTGAACAGGGTGGATTTGCCCACATTAGGCAGGCCGACGATTCCGCATTTTAAACTCATGGTTTTGCTCTCTCTTAAAATATGATCAAGGATTCCGGATTAAGGATTAAGCAAAAGCGATGAAGCGGTTTTTGCTCTATCCCGTATCCTTCATCCCGAATCCTCAACTGCTATGCAGCTTCAACATTGCCGCTTCGGTCTTGCCTTCGATGACCAGATGCGCGATGTCCTGCGCTTTCTGCATGGCATCGTCTATCAGTTCACGTTCTTCGCGGCGCGGATCGTTCAACACGTAGTCGGACACTTCGGCACGGTCGCCGGGATGACCGATACCGATGCGCAGCCGCCAGAAATCCTTGCTACCGAGATGCGCGATGATGTCCTTCAGCCCGTTGTGCCCGCCGTGTCCGCCGCCCATTTTCAGTCGCGACACACCCGGCGGCAGATCCAGCTCGTCATGCACGACCAGCATCTCTGCCGGTGCTATCTTGTAGAACTGCACCATCGCGCCGACCGACCGCCCGCTGACATTCATAAAAGTTTGCGGCATGAGCAAAAAAACCTCATGACCATGCAACTGACCTCGCGCAGTCAAGCCATGAAACTTGGTCTCGCTCCTGAAGCTCAACTTTTGCAGGCGCGCGAGTTCTTCCACCCACCGGAAACCGACGTTATGCCGGGTCGCCTCGTATTCGCGTCCGGGGTTGCCCAGACCAACTATCAAACGTATAGCAGTCATAGTATTTGAATAAACCTAAAAAACAGTGTCCACGAAAATCACGAAAGACACAAAAACATGTGAAGAAATTTCACGATTATGTTCGCTACCCAATAGGTAAATTGCTACATCAAACTAACTTATAGATTTGTTTCGTGTCTTTCGTGTCTTTCGTGGAGAAGTAGCCGTTTTTAAGATAAAGGCGCCCTAATAAAAAAACCCGCCATGCCTGAATCAGCAATGGCGGGTTTATGCAGCCAGTCGATTTACTTGGCTTTTTTGGCAGCAGGAGCAGCGGCAGCCGCAGGGGCGGCCCCGGCGGTTTTAGCGGCTCCGGCTGCAGGTGCTGGAGCTGATGCCGCAGAAGCAGCAGCAGCGGCTTCAGCCTCGGCAGCCACTTCGGCTTCCATCATGCCACGCGGCACTTGCACGGTCGCCACTACCGCGGCATGCCCGCCATGTGCTGCAGCTTCCACGCCATTGGGCAACTTCAGGTCGACCACGTGGATGGAATGACCCAGTGCCAGATGCGCCAAGTCCACTTCAATGAAGGACGGCAGATCCTTGGGCAAACAAATGATATCCAGATCGGTCATCACGTGGCTGACCTTGCCGCCGCCATCCTTCACGCCTGGCGCAATATCCGCATTCACGAAGTGCAGCGGCACTTTGATGTGCATCTTTTTCTTCGCATCCACGCGCTGGAAGTCGATATGTTGCACTTGCTGGCGGAACGGGTGCATCACGAAATCGCGCAGCAGCACGGACTCTTTTTTGCCTTCCAGATTCAACGTCAATATGGAGGCATGGAACGCCTCTGCACGCAGCTTGTAATACAGCTCATTGTGATCCATCTCGATCATGTTCACGTCGCCCGCGCCATACACAACACCTGGCACGCGGCCGGTGTTACGCAGACGGCGGCTCGCACCCGTACCTTGCGTCTTGCGATTTGTTGCATTGATTTCGATTGCCATTTTACTTCTCCAAAAAAACAGAATCGTCCGCGACCAGACGATTCAACATTTGCGGCAGCCAACATGGCTACCGCTAAAAACTTATTCGGTGAACAGCGAACTCACCGACTCTTCGTTATTGATACGGCGTATCGTTTCCGCCAGCAACTCTGCCGTGCTCAATTGACGGATGCGCTTGCAGTTGCGTGCCGCTTCACTCAGCGGGATGGTGTCGGTGACCACCAACTCATCCATCGCGGAATTCTCGATGCGCTCGATCGCCGGGCCGGAAAGTACCGCATGAGTACAATAAGCCAATACGCGCGTGGCGCCTTTTTCCTTCAGCGCATTGGCGGCTTCGCACAATGTGTTGGCGGTATCCACCATGTCATCCATGATCAGACAAGTGCGTCCCGCCACCTCGCCGATGATGTTCATCACTTTTGCCACGCCCGGCTTGGGACGGCGTTTGTCGATGATCGCCAGGTCCGCATCCAGTTGCTTCGCCAGTGCGCGGGCACGCACCACGCCGCCCACGTCCGGCGAAACCACGATCAGATTCGGGTAATTGTGCTTCCACACGTCGGACAGCAAGATCGGGCTGGCGTAAATGTTGTCCACCGGAATATCGAAGAAACCCTGGATCTGGTCGGAGTGCAGATCCATGGTCAGCAAGCGATCCACACCGGCACTGGAAAGCATATCGGCCACCAGTTTGGCGGTAATCGCGACCCGCGCCGAGCGCAAGCGGCGATCCTGGCGCGCGTAGCCGAAATACGGCATCGCGGCGGTGATACGCCCGGCAGAAGCGCGTTTCAACGCATCCACCATCACCAACACTTCCATCAAATTGTCATTGGTCGGCGCACATGTGGATTGCAGCACGAACACATCCCTGCCACGCACGTTCTCAAGCAGCTCCACCATCACCTCACCGTCGGAGAAACGCCCTACCGTGGCTCGACCGAGATGAATATGCAGGTACCGCGCGACCGCTTCAGCGAGCTTAGGATTGGCATTGCCGGTGAACACCATCAAGCTGTCGTAGGACACGTGCGACCCCTTAAAGAATCAAAACACCCGGGGCTCGCGCCCCAAGAATTGTACAGGAGCTCGCGCCCCGATAATTCAACAGGGGCACATGCCCCTATAATTGGCTGGGGAGGTAGGGATCGAACCTACGAATGCTGGAATCAAAATCCAGTGCCTTACCACTTGGCGACTCCCCAATAAACCTGCAACAACCGCTGACAACTCAGTATTCATTCGTTTGCAAGCGATTGCCTTACTCAAGCACCCAATCATGCAACGGATGCCTTGCTAATCCTTGCGCCACCACACCGCGCATCTCCTGCGGCAACTGTTTGATTACCGCTTCAGCCTGGTTACGACTGGCAAACTCGGCGAACACGCATGCACCCGATCCGGTCATCATCGCTTTGCCGAATTTATCGAGCCAAGTTATATGACGCGCCACTTCCGGGTAGAGCTTGCAAACCACGGATTGCAGATCGTTGCGAAGTTGCCGCTCCCGGAATTGCCGTTCCGAGAGGGCGCGCATTGTGATGGAAACCGTATCGCGTGTCAATTCTGGATGAGCAAAAATCTGTGCTGTCGGTACGCGCACCGGCGGGAACAACACCACGTACCACGCCTCCGCCAGGGGATAGGCCTGCAGCTCCTCGCCCACGCCTTCGGCAAAGGCGTTTTCGCCGAACACGAACACCGGTACATCCGCCCCCAGCCGCAAACCAAGCTGCATCAAGTGCGCGCGCGACAAACCCAATGACCACATGCGATTCAACGCGATCAGCGTGGTCGCCGCATCCGAACTGCCGCCGCCCAAACCGCCACCCATGGGGATGCGCTTTTCAACCGCGATGTCCACGCCCAGGCCGCATCCGGTGTCACTTTGCAGCAGACGCGCGGCAAGCACGCACAGATCCTGTTCCTCCGGCACACCCTCAACAGCATTGGAACGCCGCACCACGCCGTCTTCGCGCAGGCTAAAGTGCAGCGTGTCATGCAGGTCGATGAAGCGAAACAGGGTCTGCAACAAGTGGTAGCCGTCCGGCCTGCGCCCGATCACATGCAGGAACAGATTCAATTTTGCCGGCGCGGGGCAAGTCAGCTTCATTTGAGGTCTACCTTCACCCTGGAAACCGCAAACCTAAACCACGGAACACACGGACGACACAGACAAGGCGAAACCCAAGGTGGGTATATATTTCCCGTGTATCCGGTGTGTTCCGTGGTCATGAATTACGTTTATCAGCTTCATTATGGATTCCATTGCCACTCATCGACCAGCAACTGTACCTGCAGATCTTCATGACTCAACTGCAAGCGCGTCGGCAAACTGTCCGGCTTGCTGTCGGCATACCGCAAGAAGCGCACCTCCCAACCATCCTGGTGCAGCACTGAGATCTGGCCATTTTCGGCACGTTCGATTTGCGCGGGGCTATCGGTATCCGCCATGCCCAACACCCAATAATGCAAACCATTCAGCGGCAGATGCCAGCCCAATACCTGTTCCATCAATGATTCCACATTGTCGGCCTGATAATGTTTGCCGCCATCATCCAGCGTTGCATTCCGGGTATCGCGATAGACACGGGCAGCAGTTTGCCCGAGCGGGGTGAGCAGCAGGATTTCATCGGATTGCGCCTGATGCGTCCAGTGCAATCCGATTGATTGACGTGTTTCCAGATGTTTGATCGAAATGCGGCCATTCAACGCAAAAGGTGCGGATTCAGACTGTGCGGGACGCGCGACTGGCTTGGGTGAGGAGGGCATTAACGCGCAGCCGCTCAGCATGACCAGCCAAATTAAAATCAGCCGCCACCTCATCATCATCAGGGATCGAATTTTTTGATCACTGTTTGCAACGGCACGTTGCCCGGATTCGCTTTGAGACTGTCCTGCCATATCTTTTTGGCTTCCGGCTTGTCGCCGCGCACCCA
>JADGRM010000149.1 GCA_017880945.1 Gallionella sp.
GGGGAAGAAAAGCAAAACCGTTAATTCAAAACCGACACAGATTTGTAGGGCGCAATAACCAACGGGCATTGCGCCGGATGGTTTTGAAATACATACGGCGCAATGCGCTACGCTTATTGACGCCCTACGGTGATTCCGCATTACGCGAGTTGCCGCTCCACCGGCCCCGGCCCCAGGTAGGCTGCCAGTTGCTCGGCTGATTCGAAGTTGTGGCTGTGCATCACCGAAAGAATATTGCCGCCCACCTGCGGGCCAACGGCTGGAATGCTTTGGAGCAAGGCCATACCCGAATGACTGCAATTGGCACATTTTCACAGTTTCCGTTTGTCAGTCATTTTTACCATTCATCGGTTGCGTGTAAACAAATGACTGGATTGCTGCGTTAATAGCGGCGTGGTACGTACATATTCAAACGAACCCGCCACCTGATTTTCACCAACCCAAAGGAGTATTTCATGATCAAGATGAGTCATATTGCAACTGCATTGCTGTTAGCTTCCATTACTGTTGCACACGCGGAAACGACTAAACAACCGGTAGCCCAAGGCGCAGCCAGCGTTGACAAGAACCTGAGCAAAGACCCTGATAACAAAGGGCTGCAGAACGCCTCTGAGCAACTGCAGGATAACAAGGCGAAGGTCGCGGATAAACGCAGCGAGGCAGATAAAAAAGCCGATGCCGCCAAGCAAAAAAAGGATAAAAAAGATAAAAAGGAACACATGGAAAAGGCTGGTCATGAAAAAATGGACCGTCCTGACAAGATGGAGCATCCGGGCAAATAATCACCACTTCTACACCAACCCCGGCAGATTGACTGCCGGGTTTTTTATTTTCTGAGAGCCCACCAATGAAAAATTTACTTACTTCTCTGGCATTGCTTGCCATTTCAGTTCCTGCGGTCGCCGATGACCAGTTCAGCCTGGGCACCGGGTTCGATTACAGCTCGGGTAAATACGGCAATGCAACATCGACTGATATGCTGTACATCCCTGTTACCGGCAAATATGAATCCGACAAACTGACCCTGAAGCTCACTGTGCCTTACATCAGCGTATCCGGACCTGGCGGAGTTATCCATGGATTAGGGATGATGGGGCCTTCGCCATCTCCAAACACCCCCAAAAAGACCAATTCCGGATTGGGCGACATCACCACATCGGCAGGCTATAATGTTTATTCTGGCGATTCTCTTTCTTTTGATGTTGTCGGCAATATCAAATTTGGAACGGCAGATGTCAAGAAGGGATTGGGAACCGGGCAGAATGATTATTCGGCCCAACTTGATGGCTACTATACGCTCGACAAGACGACCCTTTTTGCAACAGCGGGCTATAAGGTCTACGGGTCACCCGCCGGCGTTACCTTGAAAAAGGTTCCCTACGGAACAATCGGCGCTAGCCAAAAATTGAGTAGCGCAACCAGTGCGGGAGTGATGTTGGACATGGCGAAAAGCGCCAGTTCTACAGGCTCAGATCAACGTGAAGCGACGATCTATATTTCACAAAAGATTACTCCCAACACAAAAGTACAGGCAAATCTCTTGAAAGGGTTTGCCAACGGCAGCCCCGACTTCGGCGGCGGCATCATGATTACCGGTTACTTCTGATTAGTCTACTTCTTGATGTCTCCTTGCATATACCAAGGAGACATCATTACATACGAACACGCAACCTTTTACGAAGACCGAACGGCCCACGAAATTTTCTTCTTGGCTAACAAATTATGTCAACGCCGATCTAATCCAGTAATTTTTCCACTATGACTGTGTTGAATATCTGCAATTGGCACCAAGTTGCCCACCGAGCTGTGGTTATGGTCATCCCCAAAGCGGTCATCGGAACTTTGCATTCAGGTCAATTTACTCAAGTTGCCCGGTAGCAAACACTGGTGACGGGCAGCGTGACCCAAAGAAGTCATTTGAGGTGTGAAGTCAGAAATTACCTGATTGCCGGCCATCCGAAAATTCGACCTTTCATACTATATGTATTGACTCTATCGGTGGTACTCAATAATCTGTATTTTCTTGGCAAACTTACCGAAAGGCAAGGGCGCAAAGTCATCGGCCCAAGGAAGACTATGGCAGCGGGACTGCGGCACGGATATTCGTCCGTGTGCATAAGCTGCTTACCCTACGGTAATTTTCAATATTGAAAAGGGAGCATATGTCCAACTTCGTTCCTGGTTCTTATTTTATTCATAAGGCCATGCACCTGTGCTTTGGGTTTGTATTCGTTGGATTGGCCGTAGCGGCACATACAGCGCAGTCCGAGGAAGGTTCATTTGCACCCGCTCCGGATATATTGACGACTCAACTCATGCGCTCCGACGCTGACTGGCTGCTCCCTTACTCTTGCCGGCTCAATACGAATGTTGCGCTTACTCGCTCAGAGGATTCCGCACCCGCTGGGTCAGGATTCAGCATCACACCACGGTTGTTCCTCGTCGCCGGGCCAATAATTGAAGCCGTCTGGTCAACAAACGAACGCGGACAAATCACTCCCGACAGCGGCCGCGCTTCGTTATCGCCTCTCCTGCGCGATGAGCCGAAAGGAGAACCGCTGGAGATCAACTCCCAAACGTTGGCCGCACACGTCGTTCACGCTGAAACCCATCGCCATAATTTCAACATGGATAATGCGCTGTCGACTCCAAAGTTGTATAAGGCTTCGTCGCTCAAAGTGCAATCCCATATCGCGCTGATTTTTGATGAACAGACGCAGCTTCCGCTGTATAACAAAAATTCCCAAGCAGTCGTGCCGATCGCCTCCATTACCAAGCTGATGACCGCGATGGTAATGCTGGATGCGAATCTGCCTATGGACGAGGCAGTGAGCGTTGCGGAGGACGATCCGAATACAATCAAAAAGTCGCGCTCAAGGTTGCGCATCGGCATGACGTTTACCCGCAGTGAAATGCTCAAGCTGGCATTGATGGCTTCGGAGAACCGTGCAGCATTAGCCTTGGCGAGAAGTTATCCAGGGGGGACAGCGGCGCTGGTGGTTGCGATGAATGCCAAGGCGCTCGTGCTGGGCATGCTGAACACCAGGTTTTTCGACCCGACCGGTTTGGATAGCGACAACGTTTCCACCGCGCAGGATCTGGTCAAGATGGTTGCCGCCGCACGCCAGTATGCGCTGATCCATCAATACACCACCAGCACATCACATTCGGTGGAGGGTTTAAGAGGGCACACCCTGCGCTTTAACAATACCAATCCCCTGGTCAGGAATGCCTCATGGAATATCGGCCTGAGCAAGACCGGATTTATTAATGAAGCCGGGCGTTGCTTAGTGATGCAAGCAACGATCAATCTACGTCCGGTCATCATCGTGCTGCTCGATTCGTGGGGTAAGCGCACTCGCGTCGGCGATGCAAACCGCATCAAAAGGTGGATGGATAGTGCCAACACACACAGTCGTGCAGCACGGCGCGGCTAGGTTGATAGTTATAACCAGAGGGTGCAAGTTTCCTGGTTTTTTTAAGATTGGAATATGGGCGAATCACTATTACCAATCACCCTGATTACCTTGGTTGTTCTGACGATACGCCGTGAATCAAATGGAATATCAAGCCAGAAGTTCTGGTTTTGGCACACTGCAGAACCACATGCCTGCCAAATGTCTACCGCGAAAGCGGTCGTTGGAATTTAGCGCTGAGGTCAATTATTCAGATCAATCGGAAGCAGAAGTTGGCGAAGTACGGCTAACGACACATTCCCGCTATTCACTTTTACCGAAACCAGACGTTCAGAATTGGAGTTTTTGTTGGCTCCCAGCTCTGGTCTCGAACCAGAAATTTTCTCCATTGGCAGAATGTGGCTTTTACTGATAGATTAATGCCAAATGTATCCATAGCCCCATGTGTTACTCCAACAGGGACGAAGACTGCTTAGTATTTATCCGGGGAATTTGGTCACACTCAATCCGCGACGATTTTCCACAACAGAGGAAAAATTCTGATTCACCCGCGATCCAAGGACCGGCCGTTCCATTTCGGCCCCTTTCCGCTGGAGGTTTTGCCACGCGACGATGCCGTGCTGGAACAGGAGCGGCTGTCGCCGCCGCGATCGCTTCCATCGCAGGGGCTTTCTGAAGGTCTGCTTGCGTCTGCCGCAGATCGATACCGAGAAATTTTTGCGCGCTTCGCCGAAGGCAATGTGGCGCCTGCGCGTGCGCCGTTACCCGAGGAACTCGAGCCGCGTGTGGTGGACATCAAAGGCGGCGCCTATTTCATGGACGCAAGTCAGGTGGGCATTTGTCGCCTCCCGGAATCGGCCTGGCTCCCCGGTTCGCAGGAGCAAGGGCATGATTTCGCTGTCACCATTCTGGTCGAGCACGCGCGTCTGCCGCAGCCGGACAATCTCGCCCATGGCTGGACTAAGGATGCGGTTCGTGCGGTCGCCGACATGCGCGCGGCTGAAATCATCGCCGTGCTTGCCGCGCACATCCGCTGCATGGGATTCGCGGCGCGAGGCCATGTCGCGGGACAATTTGCGCTGGACCTCGAAAAGCTGGCGGTGCTCTCCGGCCTCGCCGTTCGCACCGGGCAGGCGATCGAGAACCCGTATCTGGGACGGCGGTTCTCGGTGGCCGCTGTTTCCACGGACTACGAATTGATTCCCGACCGGCCGCTGCATGCCTATGCGCTCGGGGCCAAGGGGCTGCGCTACTGGTGGGGCATCAACGGCGCGCAGTCCGGCAGGGAACGCAATCGCCAGACAAAGCGCGCCTCGCACTTGAGCCGCTACCCGATGGAGAACGTCAAGCGCGTGGATCGTCCGACGACGCTGATTCTGGATGACGAGGTGCCGCGCGTCCCGAAGCGGGCTGCGTTCTTCCAGCGGGCACTTCACGGAGACCTGGGCCAAAGGACGAAGCGGGAGCGGATGCGATTCGCCTTCAAAACGCCATTTTCCTACAGCCTGCTCCAATCGATCCGCGCCCTGGTTCCGTTTCAGGATGGCGAGGTGAGCGCCACGGTAGCCAGCGGCTTCAGCGATCCCGCGGCCAATGCGCGCGCGATCAAGTCGCTCTCGTATTTCCTCGGTTCCGACTTGACGGGAATCTGCGAAATTCCCCGCTATGCGTGGTATTCGCACAAGGAGGACGGCAGCGAGATCAAGCCCTATCACCGCTATGCCGTGGTGATGCTGATCGACCAGGGCTACGACACCATGGAAGGCGCAAGCGGCGATGACTGGATTTCCGGGGCGCAGTCGATGCGCGGCTATCTGCGCGGGGCGGAGATCGCCGGCATCATGGCCGAGTTCCTGCGGGGAAACGGTTTCCCCTCCCGCGCGCAGACCAATGCCGACAGCGACGTACTCCAGCTCCCGCTCGTCCTTTGGGCCGGACTTGGAGAGCTCAGTCGTATCGGCGAACTGGTGCTCAATCCCTTCGTCGGGCCGAGATTCAAGTCGGTGGTGATGACAACGGATCTCCCCATGGGGGTCGACCAGCCGATCGATTTCGGCCTGCAGTATTTCTGCAGCCACTGCCTGAAATGCGCGCGCGAGTGTCCCTGCAGCGCGATTTCATTCGGCGACAA